>CAISIP010000616.1 GCA_903885415.1 uncultured beta proteobacterium | reverse complement strand
TGGTCATCGGTGTACTGGATTGCCAGACGGGTGCTTCTCCTGGATTGAAAGACGTGGGTGGGGGTGGGGGTGCTAAGCCATGCGGTGTCAGCCGCGGACATATCGGTTTGCAATGAAGGGCAGGCGAACCACCTCCATCGCCACCGGCTTGCCGCGCACGAGCGCCGCCAGCCGGGTTCCTGGCGCTGAGAACGCGGTCTGCACATAGGCCATTGCGATAGGATGGTTGACCGAGGGCGCGAGCAGGCCGCTGCTGACTGCGCCGACTGCGTTGCCCGCCGCGTCTTGCAGCAGGCTGGGTTCGCGCACCGGAACGCGCTCAAGCGCACGCAGACCGACGCGTAGGCGCTGGGGACCGCTGGCGCCGCCGGCCAACTGCGCGAGCACGATGTCGGCCCCGGGAAAGCGGCCGGCGCGCGCGCCGGCGCTGCGGCGCACCTTCGAAATGGCCCATGCCAGCGACGCTTGTACCGGCGTGGTGTTGGCATCGATGTCGTTGCCGTGCAGGCACAGGCCGGCCTCAAGCCGCAACGAATTGCGCGCGCCCAGCCCGACCGGCTTTACCTCGGCGTGCGCCAGCAGGCTGCGCGCCAGTGCCATGGCCTGATCGGCCTCGACCGATATCTCGAAACCGTCCTCGCCGGTGTAGCCACTACGGGTGATGAAACACGGCACGGCGACAGTCCGGCCTTGGTCGGTGCAGGCCAGCTCGAAATGTGCGCCGCTCATGAACAACAGCTGGCCCACATCCGGGCAGAGTCGTTGCAGCACGCGCGCTGCCGCCGGACCCTGCAGCGCCAGCAGTGCGCGTTCAGGGCAGGCGATGACGTCGCAGCGCTCGCCGATGTGGCGCCGCAGATGGGCGATGTCGGCTGTCTTGCAGGCTCCGTTGACAACGACGAATAGGTCGCCGCCGCGCGCCGCGTCGCGGTTCACGAACATCAGGTCGTCAATGATGCCGCCGGCCTGGTTGAGCAGCAGCCCGTAGCGCTGCTTGCCGACCGGCAGGTCGATCACGTCGACCGGCATCAGCGACTCGAAGGCTGCGCCAGCGTCGGGTCCCACCAGCCGCAGTTGGCCCATATGCGACACGTCAAACAGCCCCGCCGCAGCGCGGGTGTGCAGGTGTTCGGCGATGACGCCGGCGGGATATTGCACCGGCATGGCGTAGCCGGCAAAGGGCACCATGCGGGCACCCAGTTCAAGGTGCAGCGCGTGCAGGGGTGTCTTCAGCAGGCCAGGGTCTAGCAGGGACAACGGGATTCTCCAGAGGGCGCGAATTCCATGGCCTAAGCCATGGGCTGCCCCTGCTGTCCGTGGTACCTGAGAGATTCACCGGAGCACAGCAGTCGGCTGCGCTTGCGGCTTGCTCCTTCGGTGGGCCGCATCTGCTGCAGCCTCTCTCCAGTAGGGAACGCAAGCGGGAATCGCTTCCCGCTTGCGGTTGCCAGTCCTTTTGCCTGAGCGTTCAACCGGCTGTAATCAGCCTGTACTGCGCCGTCGGCGGCCTTCGCGTGGACCATGCCCCGCAAGACGCTCTCCTGACCCGACCGATTGTATAGCGGCCGGTTTCCGCCCTATTTGGCGTAGACCAGGTCGCGCAATCCCAGCGACAGGCCGGGCACGTATGTGACGACCATCAGGCAGGCGATGATGACCATCACAAAGGGCAGCAGGAAGGGGATCATCCGGTCGAGCGAAATGCGGGCCACCGTGCAGGCTGCAAACAGGTTGACGCCGAAGGGCGGCGTGATCATTCCCATTGCCAAGTTGACGACCATGACCAGTCCGAAGTGCACCGGGTCGATGCCGAAGTGGACCGCCACTGGCGCCAGAATCGGCGCCAGTACGATGATCGCCGCACTGGTTTCGATGAACATGCCGATCACGAACAGTGCGGCGTTCACGCCCAAGAGAAACAACGCGGGGCTTTGCAGAACGCTCTCAAGGTAGCGGCCGATGGCGTCCGGCACGCCCGCCCGGGTGATCAGAAAGGCAAACAAGCCCGCATTGGCGATGATGAACATGATCACGGCTGAGGCCATCACCGACTTGCGCAAAATCGGGTAGAGGTCGGCGATATGGATCTCACGGTAGATCAGCATGCCGACCACCAGCGCATAGAACACCGCCACCGCCGATGCCTCGGTCGGGGTGAAGATGCCGCCGTAGATTCCGCCCAGGATGATCACCGGCATCATCAGCGCCCAGCTGGCCTGCCACACGGCTTTTCCGAAGCCAAGGCGCCCGTCGCCGTCGCTCTTTCCCCATCCCTTTATCTTGCAGTGGATGTATACGAACAGCATCAGCGCGCCGCCGATCAGCAAGCCGGGACCAAAGCCTGCAATGAACAGTTCGCCGATAGAGACTTCAGCGCTGACGCCATAGAGAATCATCGGTATCGACGGCGGTATGATCACACCGAGCTCGGCGCTGGTGGCCTGCAGTGCCGCCGCGTACCCGGTGGGATAGCCGTGTTTTATCAGCGCGGGTATCAGGATGGCGCCGATGGCAAAGGTGGTGGCCACCGACGAACCCGATACCGCGGCAAAGATCATGCAGGTCAGAACGCAGGTCATCGGCAGGCCGCCCTGCACGCCGCCGACGATGCTCTTGGCAAACTCCACCAGTCGCCGCGAAATGCCGCCGGTTTCCATCACATTGCCGGCCAGGATGAAAAAGGGAATCGCCGCCAGCGGAAACTTGTTGATCGACGAGAACATCTCCTTCACCGAAATCAGCATATTCACGTTCGCCACCTGAATGCCGACCAGCGCTGACAGCCCAATCGACACCGCCACCGACACGGTCAGTGCGAAGCACAGCACCATGGTGCCCAGCATCGCCGGGGTCATGGCTTAGCCCTTTGCGCCGCGCGCGTCATTGGGCGGTCTCCATTTCAAGTCGTTGCGGATCGAGCAGGTTGCCGATGATGCCCAGGATGCAGAATACGCCGCCTACCGGAAGCGCCAAATAGGCCCAGAACATCGACACGTTTTCAAGCCCGGTGACGGTCTGCACGCTGCCGCGGTTGGCGTAGTCCCAGCCCCACCAGATGATGACCAGTACCAGCACCAGGGCCGCGATGCACACGACCCAGTCCAGCAGGCGCTTGAGCCGCGGCGGACTCCATCGGTACAGCACGTCGACGCTGACCATCGCACCGTTCCTGAAGGCCATCGGGATTCCCATGAACACCATCCAGATCAGGGAAAAACGGATCAGCACCTCGGTCCATTCGGCGGGTTGCTCGATCACGAATCGGGTGAAAATCTGGAACAGCCCGAGGGTGGCCGCAGTCGCCATCATCGCGCAGGCGATGCCCATGGCCAGCAGGGTGGTCCAGCGCTCGAACTTCAGGAACTGTTTCTTCATCGGAAAGCGGGCAAGGCCTGGTGAAAGTGGATAAATCGCCCGGCAACCGGGCCGATCGGACCGGGCTGCGTGGTTGAAGCGGCTACTTGAAGTTGCGGATCTTGTCGATCTCGGCCTTGCCGAACTGCTTGTCAAACTCGGCATAGACTGGCAACAGCGCCGCGACAAACTTGGCCTTGTCGACATTTTCGACCACGCTCATGCCCTTGCTGCGCAATTCGGCGACGCCTTTTGCATCATCGTCTGCCACCCGCGCACGGTTGGCCTTCGCCGCCACCTTGGCCGCTTCCAAGAAGGCGCTCTTGTCCGCCGTCGAGAGCTTGTCGAAGGCCGCCTTGTTCATCAGGAATACGCAGGGTGAGTACACATGGCCGGTCAGCGTCAGGTGCTTTTGCACCTGGTCGAATTTGGCCGCCATGATGACCGACAGCGGATTCTCCTGCCCGTCGACCGTTCCCTGCTGCAGCGCGGTGAATACTTCCGGGAACGCCATCGGCGTCGGAACGATGCCAAAGCCCTTGTAGGCGGCGACATGCACCGGGTTCTCCATGGTGCGCATTTTTAGGCCCTTGAGGTCCTCGGGCAGGTTGACCGCCCGCTTGCTGTTGGTCATGTGTCGGACACCGTTCTCGGCCCATGCCAGCGCCTTGAAGCCCTTGGAGTCGAACTTGGTCAGCATGTCCTGTCCGATCGGGCCGTCGAGCACCGCCTGCGCATGGGCTTTGCCGCTGAACAGGAAAGGAATATCCAGAATGCGCGCCTCCGGCACGAAGTTGGGTATCGGGCCGGTCGAGGTCATCGTCAGCTCCTGGGTGCCGAGCTGTACCGCCTCGATGGACTCCCGCTCACCGCCGAGCGCGCCGTTGTAAAAGGTCTGTATCTTGTAACGGCCTGCCGTGCGCTTTTCTACTTCAGCGGCGAACACATCAATGCCGACGCCCTGGTGCGAATTTTGTCCCACCGAGATGCTGATGCGCATGGTGGTTTGGGCCGAGGCTGTGCTGGCAAGGCAAACGGCAAGGGCAAGGCCAAGACCGAGTTTGGCAAGTTTCATGGGGGCTCCTGGTATGGGTAAATCCGGACCGCGGTGGACAGGTCGGGCCTGATGCCGCGCCCGCCATTATGTGCGGCCTGAACGCCCTAGCGCATCCGGGTTTCCACCCACAGGCGCGCCGGCTACATGCCGGCGTAGTTCGGCCCGCCGCCGCCCTCGGGAGTGACCCAGACAATGTTCTGGCTCGGGTCTTTGATATCGCAGGTCTTGCAGTGCACGCAGTTCTGCGCATTGATCTGCAGTCGGTCTGAGTGGTCGTCGTTCTTGACGTATTCGTAGACGCCCGCTGGGCAGTAGCGCGCTTCCGGGCCGGCGAAGGTCGCCAGGTTCAGTGCCACCGCAAGGTCCGGATTCTTCAGCGTGAGGTGCGCGGGCTGCTGCTCTTCGTGGTTGGTATTGCTGATGAAGACGCTCGAAAGCCGGTCGAAAGTCAGCTTGCCGTCGGGCTTGGGATAGTTAATCGGCGTGCATTGGGCTGCGGGCTTCAGGTACAGGTGGTCGGGCTTGTCGCGGTGCAGCGTCCAGGGAATATGGCCGCGCAGCGCAAACTGCTCCAGGCCGTTCATCACGGTGGCGACCGCGAGTCCCTTCTTGAACCAGGCTTTGAAGTTGCGTGCCTTGTGGAGCTCGGCGTGCAGCCAGCTTGTCTCGAAAGCCTGTGGGTAGTCGGACAGTTCGTCGTGCGAACGGCCCGCCTGCATCGCGGTGTAAGCGGCTTGCGCCGCCAGCATGCCGCTCTTAATCGCAGCGTGGCTGCCCTTGATGCGGCTGACATTCAGAAAGCCCGCATCGCAACCCACCAACGCGCCGCCAGGAAACACCGTCTTGGGCAGCGACAGCAGGCCGCCTGCGGTGATGGCGCGCGCGCCATAGGCCAGGCGCTTGGCGGGCCTGAGGCCTTTGTCCTGGCCTTCGAAATACCAGCGGATGTTGGGGTGCGTCTTCCAGCGCTGGAATTCCTCGAACGGACTCAGGTAGGGGTTGGCGTAGTCGAGCCCGGTGATGAAGCCCAACGCAATCTTGTTGTCGTCCAGGTGGTAAAGGAAGGCGCCGCCGTAGGTCGCGTTGTCCATCGGCCAGCCGGCCGTATGCAGCACGAAGCCGGGCTGGTGGCGATGCGGATCGATCTCCCACAGTTCCTTGATGCCCAGGCCGTAGGTCTGCGGATCCCTGCCCGCGTCGAGCTTGAAGCGGGCGATCAGCTGCTTGCCCAGATGCCCGCGCGCGCCCTCGGCGAACACGGTGTACCGGGCGTGTAGTTCCATGCCGAGCTGAAAGTTGTCGCCGGGCTCGCCGTCCTTGCCGACGCCCAGGTTGCCGGTGGCGACACCCTTGACCGAGCCGTCCGCGTTGTACAGCACCTCGGCCGCCGCGAAGCCGGGGAATATCTCCACGCCCAGCGACTCTGCCTGCTGCGCCAGCCAGCCCGTGACGGCACCGAGGCTGACGATGTAGTTGCCGTGGTTGTGCAGGCAGTCGGGCAGCAGGAAGTTGGGTGTGCGAAACGACGATTTTTCGCCCAGAAAAACCATCGCATCCTCGGTCACCGGTTGCTTCAGCGGCGCCCCCATGGCTTTCCAGTTCGGGAACAGCTCGTTCAAGGCGACCGGATCCATGATCGCCCCGGACAGGATATGCGCGCCGGGTTCGGA
>CAISIP010000615.1 GCA_903885415.1 uncultured beta proteobacterium | reverse complement strand
GCGGCTAGGGATAGGATGGCGGCTTTTTCTTCCATAGTTTCATTATTGTGGAAATATAAAATATGTCAACTGCCGATGTGTTTGTGCCGATGTGTTGGGAACACCAGCCCGGACGACGCCCTTGCGCCCCCGTGCCGGGCCGGTGGCAAATTTGGAGGGCGGCACATCGGCCACCTATCTACGCAGCAGAACGGTTTGGTTCGTGGTGTCACAAAAGGGTCATGGCCCCGTGCGACTATTCAACACTTCTTGAAGTCAGCACCTTTGCAATTCGTCAGCCGGAGCAAGTATGAAAGTCGGAATCAATGGAATGGGGCGCATCGGCCGATTGGCCCTGCGCGCGGCCCTGGGGGCCGCAGAGCGTCAATCCGATGACCCTCGCGCGGGAAACCGTCTCGAAGTCGTTCACCTCAACGAACTCAAGGGAGGGGCCACCGCCACCGCGCATCTGCTGACGTTTGACAGCGTACAGGGGCGTTGGCGCGAAGACATTGCAGCAGAGGGCGATGGTCGAATCCGCATCGGCTCCCGGCAACTGGCGTTTTCCTCCCACGCGACGGCATCGGAAATCCCATGGGGCGACCTCGAGGTGGACGTGGTGCTGGAGTGCACGGGCAAGTTCCTGACTCCGGAAACCTTGCAGGGGCACCTGGACCGGGGAGCAAAACGCGTCATCGTCGCCGCTCCGGTGAAGGTCGGCAACGTCCTCAACATCGTGGTGGGCGTGAACCACCATCTGTACGATCCTGCGCGCCACCCCATCGTGACGGCCGCTTCCTGCACGACGAATTGCCTGGCTCCGGTCGTCAAGGTGGTGCACGACGCCATCGGCATCCGCCACGGGCAGATCACGACCATCCACGACCCGACCAACACCAACCTGATGGTCGATGCCCCCCACAAGGACCTGCGCCGTGCCCGCAGCGCCATGCTCAGTCTTTCGCCCACCACCACGGGCAGTGCCACCGCCATTGCCCTGATCTACCCTGAACTCAAGGGCAAGCTCAACGGCCACGCGGTACGGGCTCCGGTGCTCAATGCCTCGTTGACAGACTGCGTGTTCGAGATGAAACGTGAAACTTCGGCGGAGGAAGTCAACGCGCTGTTTGCCGCCGCTGCGAAAGGCCCCCTGGCCGGCATCCTGGGCTACGAGGATCGCCCGCTGGTCAGCGCCGACTACGCCCGCGATACGCGCAGTTCCATCGTGGACGGGCTGTCCACCATGGTGACCGACGGCACACTGCTCAAGATCTACGCCTGGTACGACAACGAGATGGGCTACGCCTGCCGCATGGTCGACCTGGCCTGCCACATGGAATCCGTCGGGATCTGAGGTGGCAACGCACGACGCGACCAGCGTGGCGGGGAGCAGCGCCGCGCGCAACTACGCCATTGTCACCAGCGCCTACTGGGGCTTCACGCTCACGGACGGCGCTTTGCGCATGCTGGTCCTGCTGCATTTCTACAAGCTGGGTTATTCGCCTTTTGCCCTGGCCTTCCTGTTCCTGCTGTACGAGGCTGCCGGCATTGCCGCCAATTTGATCGGTGGCTGGCTTGCCACCCGGTATGGCATCGCACGCATGCTGACGGTGGGTCTCACGACGCAGATTACGGGCTTCCTGCTCCTGTCTGCCCTCTCGCCCGACTGGTCACCGACCCTATCGGTCATCTGGGTGGTGTTGTCGCAGGGGGTGTGTGGTGTGGCCAAGGACCTGACCAAGACGGCCAGCAAGTCGGCCATCAAGCTCACCGCCGGTGAAGCGTCAGGGCAACTGTTCAAGTGGGTGGCGTGGTTTACCGGCAGCAAGAACGCCATGAAGGGCATCGGTTTTTTCCTGGGCGGCGTATTGCTCGAGGTCGTGGGTTTCCGGGGTGCGCTGTGGCTGATGGCCGCACTGTTGTCGCTGATCCTAGCTGGTGTCGTGACTTTTGTGCCCAAACTGATGGGCAAGAGCAAGGCGTCCAAATCGGCGAAGGAACTCTTTGCGAAGAACCGCGGCATCAATCTTCTGGCCGCTGCGCGCGTCGTGTTGTTTGGCGCGCGGGATGTCTGGTTCGTGGTGGGTGTGCCGGTGTTTCTTTACGCATCCGGATGGTCACGGCCAATGGTTGGCGGCTTTCTTGCGTTGTGGACCATCGGTTACGGAATGGTGCAGGCGTTCGCCCCGCACCTAGTCCGACGCAGCGAAGACGGCTTGAGTGCCGAAGTGCCGGCGGCCAGGCTCTGGTCTGCCATGCTGGCGGTGATTCCGATGGCGATCGCCATTGCCGTGGCCATGAAGGTTGACCACCTCGAGTGGGTCGTGGTGGGCGGCTTGGGCATCTTCGGATTCGCATTCGCGGTCAATTCGTCGGTCCACTCCTATCTGGTTCTGGCCTACGCCGGATCGGAAAAGGCAGCCGAGGATGTCGGCTTCTATTACGCAGCCAACGCCGTAGGACGATTTTTCGGCACGCTGATGTCTGGGCTGCTCTACCAATGGGGAGGCCTGCTGTATGCGTTGTCGGGGTCGGCCGTCATGCTGGTCATCTGTTGGCTGGTCACGCTGGCCCTGCCTGTCACCAGGACGATGCAACGGGTGCCAGCGTGACTGAACAAGAGGCTGTTCGCGCATTGGACTCGATTGCGCATGTGTCCCGGCTGCAGATATTCCGGCAGTTGGTGGTTGCCGGAAAAAATGGCCTGACACCAAAACTTTTGTCTGATGCGCTGGGCATCCCGGGTACTGGTCTGTCCTTTCACCTGAAGGAGCTCAGCCACGCAGGGCTGATCACGCAAGAACGCGATGGCCGAAACCTGATCTACAGGGCAGCTTTCGCCACGATGAACGAATTGCTCAGCTTCCTCACACTGAATTGCTGTGAAGGCCAAGCTTGCGAAATGACCGATGCCAAAGCAGTTTTCGACACCCCATGATGCCGGGCCAATTCGCCCTGGAACCGATTCTTGAACTTGCTATACGGAGTGATTTCATGTCAAAAGCCCATATGAATGTGTTGTTCATTTGCACGGGCAACTCAGCCCATAGCATCATCGCCGAGTCCTTGTTGAACCAATTGGGAGCCGGAAAATTCCGGGCCTACAGCGCCGGCAGCCATCCTGCAGGTACCGTGAACCCGAAGGCACTCGAGTTGTTGCAGCGCCATCGCTTCCGCACGAGCGACTTGCGCAGCAAAAACCGGGAAGAATTTGCCACCCCTGACGCCCCCAAGATGGATTTCGTGTTGACTGTCTGCGACAAGGCAGCCGGGGAGGTTTGTCCGGTCTGGCCAGGTCAGCCAATGTCCGCACATTGGGGTGTCGAAGATCCGGTTGCGGTGCAGGGCACGGCGGAGCAGATAGAAAAGGCATTCACGGCGGCGTTCATGGTGCTGCAGAGGCGAATCTCGCTCTTCTTGAATCTGCCCCTGGACAAGTTGGAGAAGTTGTCGCTGCTCAACGAGTTGCAGCGAATCGGACGCGTTCAGGCGAAGTAGGAAAACGACTGCGCGGCTCCGTTTGCACGGAGCCGAAAATGGTGGACACACATAGGTTGACCTATGCGTTCCCCTGTCAACGCTTCATGGCGCACCTCGCGGTTCGTCACGCATGACTCGAGGTCCGTGCGGCGCGCTATTCCCACTCAATCGTCGCCGGCGGCTTGCTCGATATGTCGTAGGTCACCCGGTTGATGCCGCGTACTTCATTGATGATCCGACCCGACACGCGCTTGAGCAGCGCATAGGGCAGTTCGGCCCAGTCGGCGGTCATGAAGTCGCTGGTCTGCACGGCGCGCAATGCGACAACGTAATCGTAGGTACGGCCGTCGCCCATCACGCCGACGCTGCGTACCGGCAGGAACACCGCGAAAGCCTGGCTGGTGAGTTCATACCAGTTCTTTCCGCTGTCCGGGTCGACGAATGCGCGCAGCTCGTCGATGAAGATCGCGTCGGCACGACGCAGCAGCTCTGCGTATTCGCGCCGGACTTCGCCCAGTATGCGAACGCCCAGACCCGGCCCCGGAAACGGGTGGCGGTACACCATGGCGTGCGGCAGGCCCAGCGCGACGCCAAGCTCGCGCACTTCGTCCTTGAACAGCTCGCGCAGCGGCTCCAGCAGCTTGAGTCCGAGCTGCTCGGGCAGCCCACCGACGTTGTGGTGGCTCTTGATCGTCACCGCCTTCTTGGTGTTGGCGCCGCCAGACTCGATCACGTCGGGATAGATGGTTCCCTGAGCGAGCCAGGCCACATGGCGCGACTGGTCTGCCTTGAGCTTGGCCGCCTCGGCCTTGAATACCTCGACGAATTCGCGCCCGATGATCTTGCGCTTGGCTTCCGGGTCGGCCACGCCGTCCGCGACCAGCCTGCGCACACTGCCCGCGTAGTCGCGCTTCCATGCAGGCTCGCTGGGCAGGGGCACGTCCTGCGGCCACCCGGGAATGGCGCTCGCCGGCAGCACGATGGTGTAGCCGAGCGCCTCATAGCCGCGGCAGCGCCGATCGAACATCCGCGCAAGCATCGGCACTTCGAGGTCGGCGTAGTCGTAGATGCGCACCTCACGCTTGCCCTCGCACAGACGGTGCAGCCGGCCCGCGTACTGCGCGATAGTGCCGCGCCAAGACACGGGAAGCGTCAGGAGCAGCGTGTCCAGGCGCGCATCGTCGAAGCCCTCGCCGACGTGCCGACCAGTGGCAAGGATGACGCGCGCCTCATCGCGCGGAATGGCAGCGAGCTGCTCGGCAACGGCCCGCTGCCGCTTCTTGCCCGCCCCCGCGCGCAGGACGACAAGATGACGCACATCGGCGGCCAGCAATTGTGCAAGGCGCTCAAGATGATCTGTTCGCTCCGTGAGCACGAGCGGCGAGCGGCCGCTCTGCACGGACTCGGCCACGTCGTCGCAGATGCGGCGGTTGCGCAACTGGTCATCGACCAGTTCCCGAACCAGCGCCTGGAACTCGACCCGCGCGTCCGGTTCGGCGCCGCTGCCCGATTGGAAGGCCGTCGGCCGCACGAGAACCCGGTGCTCGAACGGCCGGGCCACTGCCTGCGCCTTCGCGTTCACGCGGTGGCGCACCGGCCCGCATTGCATGAAAATAATGGGATGGTGGCCGTTCTTGCGTTCCACGGTCGCCGACAGCCCGACGACGAACCGCGCTTTGGTCCGACGCGCCACCTGCTCGAAGCTCTGGGCCGGCAGATGATGGCACTCGTCGACGATGAGTTGGCCATAGTCGGCGACCTGGTCGGCAACCACGCCCTTGTGGACCAGGCTCTGAATGAGGGCGACGTCGATCCGCCCGTTCGGCCGTCGTCGTCCGCCGCCGATGCGGCCGATCGCGCTGGCCGGCAGACCGAGAAAAGCCGACAGCCGTTCGATCCACTGGTCGAGCAGCTGCTGCCGGTGCACCAGCACCAGCGTGCTTACGCCGCGATGTGCGACGAGCCAGGCCGCGACCACGGTCTTGCCGAAGGCAGTCGTGGCGGCGAGCACCCCCGTCTCATGCGCCAGCAGCGCCTGTGCAGCTACCATCTGCTCGGGCCGCAGTTCACCTTGAAAGCACAGCTCCAAGGGCTGGCCGCTGCAGCGCTCGTCGCGTAGCGTTGCGCACACGCCCAGGTCTTTCAAGGTACGGCGCACATCGTCGAGGCAACCACGCGGTAGTGCGAGGTGAAGCGGATGATCCTCGGCGCAGGTGATGACGCGCGGCTTGCCGTAGGTGGAAAGCCGCATCGACTGCGCCCGGTAGAACTCAGGGTTCTGAAACGCCGCCAATCGCATCAGGCGGTTCATCAGACCGGGTGGCAATCCTTGCTTGGCAATGTAGATCTGATCGGCGAGCACCAGTTCCAGCGTCGGCGGCAACGCGCCCGCAAGTGGCGGCTCCTTGCGCCGGCGCG
>CAISIP010000614.1 GCA_903885415.1 uncultured beta proteobacterium | reverse complement strand
GGTTGCACCAGCAACCAGTCGCGCGCCCGCAAAACGCCCGATGGCGTCAAAGGCCGCGTCCAGCGTCTGCGGCGTGGCGTAATGGTCGAAGCTCAGCACGAAACGGTTCAGCAGCCCTGCGGGTGCGTCATCTTCACGACCACCTTGATCGCGTCGTCGATCCGCTCGCGCGCGTAGCGCAGCGCGGTAGGCACCTCTTCAAGCGGGAAGGTGTGGGTGTGGATCAGCTTCGCGTCGAATCGCTTCTGCGCCATCAGTGCCGCAGCGCGGTGGGTGGCGCTCTTGCCTTCGCCGCGGATGCCGAACATGTAGATGTTGTTACGTACCAGCGCGGCAACGTCGATGGGAACCGGCTCGCTGGGAAATGCTGCCAGGCAAATGCGCCCGCCGCGCTTGAGCATGCGTGCCGCGTCGTTCACCGCCGTCGGCGCGCCCGAGCACTCGAGCACATAGTGCGCGCCTCCATGGGTATATTCCTTGACCTTCTCGACGACGTCTTCGCGCGTGACGTTGATGGTGTAATCCGCTCCAAGCTTGCGGCCCATTTCAAGGCGGTTGTCGCGGGTCCCGGTGAGGATCACCTCGCTGGCGCCCAGGGCCTTGGCAACGCCGACGCCCATCAGGCCGATCGGGCCGGGGCCCATGATCACCACCGACTGTCCGGCAACCAGACCGCCGATGACGTCGAGCCCGTACATGGCGGTGCCGGCGGTGACGATCAGTGTCGCCTCCTCGTCGCTCATGTCCTTGGGAACATGGGCCAGGGTGTTGATATTGTTGATCGCGTACTGCGTGAAGCCGCCATCGGTGGTGAAGCCGTTGGCGCGGTGCCCCTTATTCACCTCGCCATAGTTTTTGCCGTAGTTCAGGCAAGCGGTGTACATGCCCTCGCGGCAGCGTTCGCAGCGACTGCAACCGGCGTGCACTTCGACCGTCACCCGGTCGCCGACATGAAACTCGTCGACGCCCTGCCCGAGTTTGACCACGGTACCCATGTACTCGTGGCCAGGCGTAAAGTTCTTGTTGAACGGCAGCCCCCCCTGAAACATCGCGGGCGGGCCCTTGTGAATGATCTCCAGATCGGTCGCGCAGACCGCAATCGCGTCGATCCGCACCAGCACCTCGGCCGCGCCAGGCTGGGGCACGGGTTTGTCGACCAGCGTGAGTTGGTCCGGGTCGCCCAGCACCCAGGCCTTCATCGTTTCCGGAATCCTGTAGGTCTTGCTGCGAAACGGCGCATCGGTGACTGCATTCATCGTGATCTCCCATTAAGTTTGACGGCGTTGCGCGGGGGCGGAGCCATCGGCCGCTGCCACGCACACCCGGATTAGACCCTGCCCGCACCATCGCCACCATGGGGCACGGGCCACATCTTGGACTTGTTTAATAGATCCTTGGAAAAATCCAAGAACGGGATTCTCGTCCAAGGCCCGGATCGGCCCTCAGCTCGGCGCAGCAGCAGACGCCAATCCGTGCTCGCGCTGGCGCAGGGCGCCGGCGAACAGGAAGCCCAGCGCCAGCAGCACCGTGCCGCCCATCGCGATGACCGGCGCCGAGCCCAGGCGGTCCACCAGACCGGCGGCAAGTTGCACCCCGAGCGACTGGCCCAGAAACAGCGATGCCGCAAACAGCGAGACCGCGGTCCCGCGGGCCGCCGGCGCCATCTGGGTCGCGTTGGCCTGCATGACATTGTGAAAGGTGAAAAAACCAAAGCCCGCCACCAGGCTCGCCGGTATCGTCGGCCAGGCCACCGGCGTCAGCGCGATGACCAGCGCCGACACGAACACCAGAACACCGCCCAGTCGCACCAACTCACGCGGGTGCATTCGCCGAATCAGCTGGCGTGCCAGCACCATGTACAGCATGCCACCGACGCCAAACAGCGCGACGACGGCGCCCGCCGCCGACAGCGAAAAGCCCAACGCACGGTGCAGGTGCGCCGCCCAGATCGCCAGCGCGCCAAAGCCAGCGGCGCCTTCGGCCAGGCCAACCAGCAGGATGACGCGCGTCCACCGCAGGCCGAGAATCGCCCACACCTGCGCGAGGTAGGGCCCGCGCGCTGGCCCCGCAGCGGGCGCGCCGCCGGCTCCCGGCAACCCGAGCGCCTTGCGTTGTCGGCCCAAGTCGTCGAGCAGCAGCGCGCCGACCACGCAAAACAGCAGCGCAAGAAAGGCAAAGGCCCAGCGCCAGCCCAGCGTGTCGGTCAGCAGGCCACCGACCAACTGGCCGCCGCCCACCCCCAGCGTGGTGCCTAGCCCGACACGCGCCAGCGTCTCCTGCAATTCCTTCGCCGGCACCGAGTCGCCAATCCATGCCAGCGAAAGCGGGATGATCGCCGCCGCTCCCATCGCCACCAGCGCGCGTGACACCAGCAGCCCGTCGAGCCCGCTCACCAGCAGCGCCAGCAGGTTGCCGACGCTGCAGGCGAGCGTGGCAAAGGCGATGACGCGAAATTTTCCAAGGCGGTCGCCCAGCGGTCCGTAAAACAACTGCAGCACGCCGTAGACGATGGCGAACACCGATACCACCTGCGCCGCCTGACCAAGGCTGACCGCGAAGACCCGAGACAGCTCGGGCAGCATGGCGTCACAGACGCGCTGTGCCGCCATGCTGGAAAAGGTGGCGAGCGACAGCAGCCAGATCGACCGGCGCTTGGCAATAGACAGGGAACTGGCTTCGGGCTTCATCGGACCGGCGGCCTCACATCAGTCGACAACCCGGGCGCGCAGGGTCTTGATCTCGGATCGCTGGGACTTGCCTTCGAGCCGACGCTGCCTGGACCCATAGGTGGCTTTGGTCGCGCGGCGAACCCGCGCAGGCGTTGCGACGCTGTTGACGATGTCGTGCAGCCGTGCGAAGGCGTCCAGCCGGTTCATATCCTGCGTGCGGTGGCTCTGCGCCTTGAGGACCAGAACGCCCTCCTGGGTGATCCGCTTGTCGCGCAGCGCGAGCAAGCGCGCCTTGACATCCGCCGGCAGGCTGGATGCCGGAATGTCAAAGCGCAGGTGAATCGCGCTCGACACCTTGTTGACGTTCTGCCCGCCAGCACCCTGCGCCCGGATCGCGGTGCTCTGGACTTCGGACTCTTCGATCAACAGCGGGGCTTTGGTGTTCGGTGCAGATGGCATGAGGGGTGGACTTTACTACCTGCCCCACCCAGTCGCAGGCCGGTCAGTGGGGGCGCAGACCGGGCGCGCCCACGGGCGGCGGCGCCTTGTGTGCGCGACGCGCGGCGTGCAGAGCGTCAACGCCCTTGCCATAGACGCTGGCTTCGCCCGTGGGCCGGGTCTTGAAGCGGCGATGGGCCCAGAAATATTCCGCCGGCGTGCGCAGCACCTGCGCTTCGATGAACCGGTTCATGCGCACGGTGGCGGCCACCAGATCGGTGCCCGGGTAGTCGTCCCAGGCCGGGTGGAACTGGACCCGCCAGCCTTGGTAATCCGGCAGCATGGTCGCCGTCACCGGGATCAGCCGCGCGCCGGTCATCGCGGCGATCCGGGCCGGTGCGGTGAGCGTTGCCGCTCTGACGCCGAAAAACGGCGTGAACAGCGCGTCGCGCCCGCCAAAGTCCATATCGGGCAGCATGAAGAACGGCAAGCCTGCTCGCATCGCCCGCAAGATGGGCTTGACGCCGGCGTCTCGTGCGAACAGCTGCACGGGCCAAAAGCGCGAGCGCCCGCGGCGCAGCGCACGGTCGAACACCGGACTGCTTTGTCGCGCGTAGATGCTGCAGCCCGAGGTGCAAAGGCTCACGGCAATTCCTGCCACGTCGAGGCTGACAAAGTGCGGACACAGCAGAATCGTCGGGCCGGCGTGGATCGCCTGCAGCGGCAGCGCCGGCTCGACCCGGATCAGTCTGCGCAGCCTGGCTTCGGATGACCACCAGAGAATGCCACGCTCCAGCATGCTGCGCGCATAGGCCTGAAAATGCCGCCGTGCCAGCGCGCAGCGCTCGGCGTCGGACAGCTCGGGGAAGCACAGCCGCAGGTTGGTCAGTGCCACATGGCGGCGCGCGCTCATCAGGCTGTACAGCACGCGGCCCAGCCCCTCCCCGATGCGGCCCAGCAGCGGCAAAGGCAGCCAATGCAGCAGCCACATCAACACCAGCAATACCCGCATCGGCCCCCGCCCTTTCGTCAGCATGTCCGCTGCAAAGCCTTGTCTGTGCAAGGCGCTCGCAGGAAATCAGGGGCTGAGTCTAGGGCGCATGGGCGCGTTGGATTTGCGAAAAACCACAGCGCGGTCGATCGCCGGGGCGCGCTGTGCCAACTAAGGCACGAACAGCCCTATTTATTCGTAGCGCAGTTGCGCCAGCTTGCGCAGCGCGTCGGGCGTCGTGCTGGCGAAACCAAAAAACTCGAGGTAGGCCGGTATTTGCTCGAACAGCATGTCGGAGCCCGCTTGCACAGCGCAACCGCGCGCCCGCGCGGCACTCAAAAAAGCCGTCATCTCGGTCTTCATCACCACCTCGCCGACGAAGGTAGACGGCTCGAGCCGGGTCACGTCCAGCGGAAGCGGATCGCCCTGGTTCATGCCCATCGGCGTCGCATTGACGACCAGGTCGTAACCCTGCGGGTCATTGGATCCGGTGAGAACCTGCAGCGCGGGGTAATGCAGGCGCAGTCGAGCAGCAAGTTCTTCGGCCGACGGGGCGTGGGTGTCAAACAGGCCGAGCGCTGCGACACCCGCGCCAGCCAGCGAAGCGGCGATGGCGCAACCCACACCGCCGCTGCCCACCACCAACACCCTGGCGCCCGCGAGTTGGACCCCCTTGCGCAGGACACCGCGAACGAAGCCTGCGCCGTCGAACATGTCGCCGAGCAGGCTGCCGTCGGCCCGGCGTAGCACCGCGTTGCACGCACCGGCCACCTGTGCCGTTGGCGTGAGCGCGTCGACCAGGGCGCTGGTCGTCACCTTGTGCGGCATGGTGATCAGCGCGCCGCGGATATTTCCCAGCTTGAACAGTGCCGGCAGGACCAACGCATAGTCCTCGGCCCTGACCGCCATCGGGACGACGACGGCGTCGATGCCGGCTTGCTCGAAATACGGGTTGTAGACCATCGGCGCCTTGAAGGCGCCGGTCGGATAGCCGATATGGGCGACGATTTCAGTCCTTCCGGTGATCATCCTCGGGCCGCCTTCGCCGCTCCCACGCCAGCGCGCAAGCCAAGCAGGTAGCTGTCAACGCCAAAACCACAGATCTGCCCGCGGACAATCTCTGCGAATACCGACAGATGGCGGAAGGCCTCGCGGGCGTGAATGTTGGACATGTGGATTTCGACGATCGGGCAGCTCAGCACAGCCAACGCATCCCGTATTCCGTAGCTGTAATGCGTCCAGGCGCCAGCGTTGATCAGCACCGCATCGACGCCGTCGGTGAATCCTTGGTGGATGCGCTCGCACATCGCGCCCTCGCTGTTGGTCTGGAAGTTCTGCACCTGCACGCCAAGCTCGTTGCCCAGCTCGGTCAGGCTGGCGTTGATCTCGTCGAGCGTGATGGTTCCGTACTGCGCCGGGTCGCGCTTGCCGAACATGTTGTGGTTGATTCCGTGAAGCATTAGGATTTTCATGGGGTCCTTCTAAAGATGCGCCTGCATTATGGTGGTATCGCTCCGCGAAGAAAGGCGCTGCACGTCGCTCAGGCGCCGGCAACCGTGACCGTCGCGCCGCTGTGCGCCGCCTGCGCGATCGCCTCGGTGACGCGCAAGTTTTCCAGCCCGTCGCGCGCACCGACCAAGGGCAGGGCTTCGCCGCGCACCACCGCGCCGAAATGCGCCATCTGGCGCTTGATCGGATCGTCGCGCACCATGGCGACGACGCCCTGCTCGAACTCCTTCCACCACGAGCGGTCCTGCTCCCGCGCATAGCGCTTGATCCGCATGGTGGGAATCGACAGGCTGCCGTGGGTTCCGGTCACGACGTAGCAGTCCTCGTCGTCGTAACTCGGATAGGCCTTGTTCTCCTGCGATGTCTGCTCCCAGCTTCGGGCGCAAGCCGCGGTGTCGGAGAGCATGAAACTGCCCAGGACGCCGCTGGCAAATCGCAGGTTGATCGCCACCGTGTCCTCGACGGCAAAACCGCGCGTCGCGTGGCTGGCGAAGGCTTGCACCGCCACCACAGCGCCGCACAGCATGCGCAGGTTGTGGACCTCGTGGATCATGTTGACCAGGATCGGCCCCGCGCCGGGTTCGCGCCTCCAGGGCGCGTCGGAAAAATAATGGTCCGGCTTTAAAAAAGTCGCGCTGCCCATCACGGCGACGAGTTTGCCCAGCTTGCCCGACTCCACCACCTCACGGGCGCTGGCCATGATCGGGCTATGCGCCCGGTGGTGGCCAATGAGCACCCGTGCGCCACGGGCCTCCACGGCAGCCACCAAGCGCTGCGCCTCGGACACGCTGGTGGCGATTGGCTTTTCCAGCAGGATGGGCAGGCCGGCGTCCATACACTGCAGCGCCTGTTCGACATGCAACGGGTTGGGCGTTGCCAGCACCACGCCGTCCGGCCGGTCGCCCGCCAGCAGGTCCTCGATCGACTTGTAATGGGGAACGCCGCAGCGCGCGGCCAGTGCAATGGCGGCGGGTGCCGGGTCGACGATGGCCGACAGCGTGACGCTCGCGCTGTGCTGCGCCACAGCGATATGGGCCTGTCCTATGTAGCCGGCGCCGACTACCGCGATTCGGGTCTTGTTCATACAGGAGAATGTCTGTGACGGAATTTCAGCGCTTGCTTGGCACGCCGGCGCGCCAAGCAAGACTCGCCAACGCCTACTTGCGCATCCTGGCCAGTTCGGTCATCATTTCGTTGACCGTCGACTCGCCCACACTGGCGCTGAACTTGGCGATCACCGGCTTCATCTTCTCGCGCAGCTTCGCCACTTCGGCCGGTGAAAACTGCGTCACGGCCATGCCGTTCTTCTTGAGCAACTCGAGGTTGGCAGCCACCGAGGCGCGCGACTGCTCACGCTGGGTCTTGGCGGCTTCATCGGCAGCGTCGTCGAGGATCTTTTTCTCGGTGGCAGACAGCGTGTCCCAGACCTTCTTGCTAAAGATCACCGACTGCGGGTTATACTGGTGGTTGGTCAACACGATGTGCTTTTGCACTTCCCAGAACTTGTTGGCAGCGATCACGCTGATCGGGTTTTCCTGGCCGTCGATCGCCTTCTGCTCCAGGCCACCATAGACCTCGGGAAACGCCAGCGGCGTCGGGTTGGCGCCCAGGGCCTTGACCCATTCGACGTTGATCGGATTTGGTATCACGCGCAGTTTCAGACCATCGATGTCCTCGACTTTGTTGATCGGACGCTTGCTGTTGGTGATCTGGCGAAAGCCCAGTTCCCAGTAGGACAAGCCGATCAGACCTTTGGCCTCCAGCAGCGCATGCATCTTCTTGCCCACCGCGCCATCGACGATGCCGTCCGACTCCTTCTCATTGGCAAACAGGAAGGGGAAGTCGAAAATCGCCAGTTCCTTGGCTTCGCTGGCCAGGATGCCAGAATTCATCACCGCGATGTCCACGATGCCGCCCTTCAGCGAAGAGACCATCGCCTGGTCGCTGCCCAGGGTACTGTTGAGAAACAGATTCACCTTCATCTTGCCGCCGGACTTAGCCGCCACCAGTTCGACAAACTTCTTCATGCCGGCGACGGCGGGGTGAGCTTCGGGGCCGTTCAAAGCGAACTTGAAGGTGTGCTCCTTGATGTCCTGGGCGCAGGCGAGGCCAACGGCAGCCAGGGCGACTGCAGCAGCGATGGACTTGAGGATGAGGCGTTTCATGGATGTCTCCTTGAGCAGGTGGTTAAGAAAAAAACGGCATGGGCTGTACGCGAGAGAGCGACTGGCGGATGTGGCGTACCCAGGCACACCCGCCCGTCATGGAAACAGGGTCAATAGAACCAGCGCGCCGGCACCATGACCAACTGCGGAAAGGCGACCATTGCGAACATGATGGCGAACTGCGCGACCATAAAGGGCATCACCCCGCGGGTCACTTCGTCCAGCCGCATCTTGCCCACCCCGGCCACGGTGTTGAGCACCGTGCCTACCGGTGGCGTGATCAGGCCGATTGCGTTGTTGATGATGAACAGCACACCAAAATAGACCGGGTCGATACCCGCGGCCTTCACAACCGGCATCAGCACGGGCGTCAAAAGCAGGATGGTGGGCGCCATGTCCAGGGCCGTGCCCACCACCATGGTCAGCACCATGATGGCCAACATCAGCAAGCGAGGGCTTTCCAGCATCGGTCGCAGCAGGTCCACCACCTGTGCCGGTATGTTGGCCACCGTGATCAGCCACGCCGCCACCATGGAGGCCGCGACCAGGAACATCACGATGGCGCAGGTCTTGGCCGAAGAGATGAACAAGGGAACGAGCCGGCGGAAATCGAGTTCGCGGTAGACGATAGTCGATACAAACAGCGCGTAGACTGCGGCCACTACCGCGGCTTCCGTCGGGGTGAACACGCCGAACTTGAGGCCGAACACGATGATGAAGGGCAGCACCAATGCCCAGGTGGCCTGGCGAAGCGCATCGATCACTTCGGCCAGCGACTTGCGGGGCGGGGGCGCCAGGGTCTCCTTGCGCACCAGCCACCACCAGGTAAACCACAGCGCCACCGCCAGCATCAGGCCCGGGAAGATGCCCGCCATGAAGAGCTTGGAGACCGACACATTGGCCATGACGCCGAAGACCACGAAGCCGATGCTCGGGGGGATAACCGGGGCAATGATGCCGGCCGAGGCGATGAGCCCCGCGGAACGCGCCTTGTCATGGCCCGCTGCAACCATCATCGGCAGCAACAGGGCCGACAGCGCCGCGGCATCCGCAATGGCAGAGCCGGACAGCGAGGCCATGATCACCGCTGCAACAATGGTCACGTAACCAAGTCCGCCGCGCACATGGCCCACCAGCGCCATGGCGAAGTTAATGATGCGCAGCGAGAGACCGCCCGCGTTCATGATCTCGCCTGACAGCATAAAGAAGGGCACGGCGAGCAGCGGAAAGCTGTTGGCGCCCTCGATCACGTTCTGCGCCAGGATCTGAGCGTCGAACATGTCCATGTGCCACATCAGCGCAGTACCGCACAGCAGGAGAGAGAAAGCGATCGGCACGCCCAGGGCCATGGCGGCCAGCAGGACGCCCAGGAAAATGGTGATGGTCATTTCGGATTCCGGATTCAGTGCCCGTCACCGCCACCCCGATGCGGGCCTTCTTCGGACTCCTGCATCAACAGCAGGTGCTCGTCATCCGTCTGACCGGCGAGAAGGCGCCACAGGTCGCTCAGCAGGATCGGCGCACCCAGAATGGAGAACACCATGCCGCAGGCGTACAACCAGGCCATGGGGACTTCCATGACCGCACTCGTAGAGCTGAGGTTGACCATGGCCTGCTCGTAGGAGCCCTTGAACAGCAGCCACAGACAGTACAGCATCAGCCCCAGCGCCAGCCCCATGCACAACCGCTTGCCGCGCGGGCCCAAGCTACCCACAAGCATGTCGGTGCCCAGGTGCCCATGCTCGCGCAGGGCGACCACGGCGCCTAGGAAGGTCAGCCAGACAAAAAGCCAACGCGACAGTTCCTCCGACAGCGTGAAGCCGGAGTTGAAGGCATAACGCATCACGACATTGCCGAACACCAGCACCACCATCAGGGCCAGCATCGCAGCCATCAGGTAGCCGATGAGACGGCAATAGCCATTGATAAAGTGATCAACCATGGTGGGGGATCTCGGGTGGTCGACTCAGCATCGGGTCTGCTGGGCCGGCCGCGGCAAGCGCCTGGCCCCACGCATCACGGAGCCAACGGGCACAGGCGATGTTGTTGTCAAAAATCGAATATTTGTGGCCGGCGCCGTAGTCCACCGCCGGGATAAATTCGCACGAGATGTGGCGCAGGGCACTATGCACATCGGTCGCATGGTGCGCCATCAGCTCGCGCACGACGCGCTTCCACGGCTCCAGCAGCGCCTCGTTCCACTCGGCGAGGTATTCGCCGGGATGCGGGCGGATGAAAGGGTATTGGATCCCGCGCCCGGGGCTGCCATCCGGATGCCGCGCCCAGTGGTTGACCGGATTGGCGGGCACTGCGGCGCGTGCATGGGCATGGCGCACAAGATTGCCGTCGATCCAGCATCCAGCCACATGGCCCGGCACGGCCGGGTCGAGGACCAGGCGCCCGGCATCGACATCGGCCTTCATGCCCTGCACCAGCTGCTCCTGCGGGTTGTCCATCTTGAATATCACATGGCTGTGGTCCAGCGTGATGTGAAAGGCAACGCCGCGCTGGCGCACCAGCGCCGCAACCTGCTCGACCCGGCCGAAATGCTCCGACCACATATTGACGTGGACTTCCATGCAGGCAACGACGCCATGGCGCGCAGCGTACTCACTGGCCCGCAGGTAAAACGCTGCAACTTCCTCGTCGGTGGCGACATGGCCATCTGCATGGTGCGTCAACAGTTGCACGTTGTGCACCATGCCGCCGAGCAACTGCGCCTTGTGAATGTTGCGCTCGAACAGCGCCTCGTCGCGCCCGAGTACATAAAACCAGCCGCTGGCAAGGACCGGGAGATCGTGCCGCTCGCAGGCCTTGAGCAGCGCGGGAAACTCGTCATCCGGGGGCGTGCGGTCGATGTAGTCGAACACGCCGGCGTCCTTGACCATTTGCACCTTGGTCGCAATGTCTGGGATGTTCGTGTCCTGGTGCGTCGCGCCACCGGCGGTGCAGCCGATCAGCAGGTCGCTCAACTGTCTGGGGATGCCGGTCATAGTGTCACGCTGCGGTGTTGGATGGAGCGAGTCATGTGTCCGCACCACGGCGGGCGAGCATGCGCTCCCGCATCGCAACCTGGGCGGCGGCAGAGCCGTCATGGAAGGTTCCGAACACCGTGTCGAGAGGTGCCAGACTACCACCGTAGTTGCACTCGAAGTACTTGTGATGCAGGTAGTGAAAGTAGTTGCCGGACTCGAGACCGATGCCGCGCCATAGCAGCAGTTTTTCAAAGCCACTATGCCCGACCAGCGCTGGGAAGATGGCCAGATGAATCTGGAAAAGAGCATGAACCGGATGGAGCGCGAGTAGCCATTGCACCAGAACGGTCGAGAAATACAGCACTTGCTCCACCGGATGCATGGCCAGACCGGACCAGGGCCCGCACTCCACATTGAGGTGGTGTACGCAATGGGCGCTTCGGTAAAGCAGCTTGGTGTGCAGCAGTCGGTGTGCCAGGTAGAAATGCAATGCATGGATGACCGGCGCCGCCAGCAGCACGAGGACGAATGCGACCCAGAATCCGGCGGGGCTGGCGGCTGAGCCCGTGATGCCGATGTAGCCATTGGAAAAGGCCCAGTAGGTGACGGCCTCGTAGGCGGTAATGACCGGCACGCCGGCACCCAGCGTGCGCAGCATGTTGTCGATGACCTGGTCACCCCACAGAAAGCGCTTCCCGAACAGTGTGCGTGTGCTGCCGGTAATCAACGGCCGGTTGGAGAACTGCAGGTTCTCGCCTTGGCCCCTAAAAATGTGCAGGTACAGATGCAAGCCACCGGCGACCAACAGCACCAAGGCGAAATTGCGCGCGAACAGGACGCCGATCCACCAAAGCTCAAAGGTCTGCATGGACGCGAGCGCGGGGGTGAGGAACAACCAGGTGAGCAGCGTCATCGCGAGGAACAGACTGTTCATGGGCCACAGAAAGCCGGGGAAGCCGAACATCCATTTCAACAAAGCCAGCGGCCGCGGCGGCCAGCATGCAATCGGCGGCAGGGTAATGGGCGCTTGCGGACGCCACTCGCCGCGGGCGTTGCGTTGCCCCGAGAGCCCGGCG
The DNA here is from genome assembly GCA_903885415.1 of uncultured beta proteobacterium. Classification (GTDB taxonomy): domain Bacteria; phylum Pseudomonadota; class Gammaproteobacteria; order Burkholderiales; family Burkholderiaceae_C; genus CAISIP01. Next base: position 169 of record CAISIP010000614.1, on the reverse strand, counting down.
GCCCCGCCCGCGGCGAGCGTAATGGGCGATGTTGACAGTGGCATTCTTAGGTCCTCCATCTGCATTGTACGAACTAGTTAGTTCGCATCTATCGGTAGAAACCCTGACACCGACTGTTTCGTCGTGACGGCCGACACCTTCACTTGCGCACGAAGCGCATGATCATCTC
>CAISIP010000613.1 GCA_903885415.1 uncultured beta proteobacterium | reverse complement strand
GGGCCAGGCGCTGTGGCGCACGCCCGCCGGTGTAGCCGGCGCGTCCTGCGCGGGCTGCCATGGCGACGCCGCCGTCAGTATGCGCGGTGTGGCCGCGCGTTACCCGGCGCTGGAGCTGTCGAGCGACCCGGCTGCCATAGCCCCGGCACGCCTGCTCAACCTGGAGGGGCGCATCAACCAGTGCCGAAGCCGGCACCAGGGGCTCGCGCCCTGGCCGGCGGAGTCGCAGCCGCTGCTGGGCATCAGCGCCTATGTCGCGATGCAGTCGCGCGGCCAGCCCCTGCAGGTCAGCGTCGACGCGGCGATTCAGCCGTATTGGGAGCGCGGCCGCGCGTTGTACCTGCAGCGTTCCGGCCAGATGAACCTGGCGTGCACCCATTGCCACGACCGCCACTGGGGCGACAAACTGCTGGGTGAGACGATCAGCCAGGGACACGGCAACGGCTACCCCGCGTACCGCTTGGAGTGGCAGGGACTCGGCTCGCTGCAGCGGCGCCTGCGCGCATGCCAGAGCGGCATCCGCGCCGAGATGCTGCCCTTTGGTTCGCCGGCGTTGGTGGAACTCGAACTCTTCCTGGCCTGGCGCGCCGGCACGCTGGCCGTCGAGACGCCGGCGGTGCGCCGCTAGGGGGCCAGCGCGGCACGGTCGATTACCATTGCCGATCCATCTCCTTCTTTCACCCCCATTCAACCCCCGGAGAAAAGTTCCCATGAGCCAGACAAGCGTCAAAGCGGTGCAGATAGACCAGCATGGAGGACCCGAGCAGCTCAAGCTGGTCGACGTCCAAGTCGGCGAGCCGGGAGCGGGCGAGATCCGCATCCGCCACAAGGCGGTGGGCTTGAATTTCATCGACGTCTACCAGCGCAGCGGCGTCTACGCGTTGCCGATGCCGCTGCGTCTGGGCATGGAGGCCTCCGGCGTCGTCGAGGCGGTGGGCCCTGGTGTCACGCACCTGAAGGTCGGCGACCGCGCCGCCTATGCCAGCCAGCCACCGGGCAGCTACAGCCAGGCGCGGGTGATGCCCGCAAAGTGCGTCTGCAAACTGCCCGACGCGATCTCCTTTGAAACCGGCGCTGCGATGATGCTCAAGGGCCTGACGGCGCAGTACCTGCTCAAGCGCACGCAGCCCCAGGGCGGACTGCACCCGGGCGATCATGTGCTTTTTCATGCAGCGGCGGGAGGCGTCGGCCTGATCGCGTGCCAGTGGGCCAAGGCGATGGGGCTGCAATTGATCGGCACCGCAGGCTCGGACGCCAAGTGCGCGCTGGCGCTGGAACACGGCGCTGCGCACGCGATCAACTACTCGAGCGAAGACTTCCTGGCGCGGGTGAAGGACATCACCGGTGGCAAGGGCGTGAAGGTGGTGTACGACTCGGTCGGCAAGGACACCTGGGATAAGTCGCTGGACTGTCTCGCACCATTCGGCCTGATGGCCAGCTTTGGCAACGCCTCGGGTGTGGTGCCGCCTTTCGCCCCCGGGATGCTCGGCGCCAAGGGTTCCATCTATGTCACGCGCCAGACGCTGTTCACCCACATCGCCACCCGCGAGAGCACGCAGGAGATGGCCGACGACCTGTTTGAAGCCGTCACCAGCGGCAAGGTCAAGATCCGGATCGACCAGCGTTTTCCACTCGAGCAGGTGCAGCAGGCGCACCGCGATCTGGAAGCGCGCAAGACCACCGGCTGTACGATTCTGACGCTGTAGTCTGGACAGGCGCAGGCGCGGCAAGGCCCGCGCGCTACGCCATGTCCTTGAGCGCCCCCTGCGCCAGCCGGCTGGGCGGCAGCGCGCCGGCGGCGTCCAAAATCGGATAGGCGATCGAACAGATGTGCGAGTTGATGCGCTTGAGGTCGCTGATCAGGTCAATGTGCAGCGAACTGGTTTCTATGCTTTGCACCGTGTTGTCGGCAAGCCTGACCAGGTGCGTCGACGCGTATTCGCGCTCGAGTTCGCGAAACCGGGTTTTTTCCAGCAGCAGCGTCTGCGCGTCGCGCACATTGCCGTGCAGAAAGACGCTCATTCCAAGCCGCAGGTTGGCCACCAGCCGGGCGTGCAGGTCGCAGATTTCGGCGATGCCCGCCTCGGAAAATTCGCGCCCGGGGTTGATCTTCTTTTCCTCGACGTCGATCAGCACCCGCTCGACGATGTCGCCGATCTGTTCCATGTTGATGGTGAAGCTGATGATGTCGGTCCAGCGCCGGCTTTCGTCTTCGGCCAGCGCCTCGCGCGAGATTTTCGTCAGGTAGTACTTGATGGCCGAATACAGCGCGTCGACCGTGTCGTCCATCTTGCGCAGGTCCTGCGCCAGCGACAAGTCGTCGCGCTTGATGACTTCGAGCAAGCCCCGCAGCATGGTCTCCACCACATCGGCCTGGTGCAAAGCCTCGCGGGCGGCGCAGGAAATGGCCAGCGAGGGCGTGGCCAGTGCCGAAGCGTCCAGATGGTGCGAGCGGCCTGCCAGCGCGGTCTTGGGTGGCTTGGGCAGCCAGGCTTCGACGCGGCGGGCGATGATGCCGCGGGACTGGAGGAATTCGTCCGCCGCGATCACATTCTTCGGGCCCGTTGCGGGAAATTCCGGCGACACGAAATTG
>CAISIP010000612.1 GCA_903885415.1 uncultured beta proteobacterium | reverse complement strand
CGTTCGCCGGTTTCACTGTGCTGGGAAAGGGAAACAAAGCTGAAGTGCTCATATTCATGGCTCAGGCGCTCATCGCTCACCAGTGCCAATATGTCCTCATCAAAGATCTCGCTCTTGCGGTCGGCGAGTTCCTTGAACCGGGTGAAGGCACTGTTAATTTCGGCTTCACTTTCCATGGAAACGCCGAGTTCAATCAACCTCTGCTTGAATGCATTGCGTCCGCTGAGTTTGCCCAAGACGATCTTGTTGGCCGACCATCCCACGTCTTCCGCCCGCATGATTTCGTAGGTATCACGGGCCTTGAGGACGCCATCCTGATGAATTCCCGAGGCGTGGGCAAATGCATTGGCGCCGACGACGGCCTTGTTCGGTTGCACCACGAAGCCAGTGGTCTGGCTGACCATCCGGCTCGCTGCCAGGAGTTGGTGGGTATCAATGGCCATGTCCAGGCCAAAATAGTCCCGGCGCGTCTTCACCGCCATCACCACCTCCTCCAGCGAACAGTTGCCGGCGCGCTCTCCCAGTCCATTGATGGTGCACTCCACCTGGCGCGCCCCGCCTATCTGAACGCCGGCCAACGAGTTGGCAACGGCCATGCCCAGATCGTTATGGCAATGCACCGACCAAATCGCCTTGTCGCTGTTGGGAATCCGTTCACGCAGCGTCTTGATAAAGTGTCCATAAAGATCAGGTACCGCATAACCGACCGTGTCGGGTACGTTGATGGTCGTCGCGCCTTCTGCGATCGCGGCTTCGATCACGCGACACAGAAAGTCAACATCACTCCGATAGCCGTCCTCGGGGCTGAATTCGACATCGCCCACCAGATTGCGCGCGAAACGTACCGCAAGTTTTGACTGCTCAAATACCTGGTCGGGCGTCATGCGCAGTTTCTTTTCCATGTGCAGAGCCGATGTGGCGATGAAGGTATGGATGCGCGCACTGGCGGCACCGCGCAAGGCCTCGGCAGCCCGCGCGATGTCGCGGTCATTGGCACGCGAGAGCGAACAAACGGTCGCGTCCTTGATCGCGTTGGCGATGGCCTTCACGGCTTCGAAATCACCGTTGGAACTCGCGGCGAATCCAGCCTCTATCACGTCGACGCGCAGGCGCTCAAGCTGTCGCGCGATGCGCAACTTTTCGTCCTTGGTCATGGATGCCCCGGGCGACTGCTCGCCGTCGCGCAAAGTGGTGTCGAAAATAATCAATTTATCAGTCATGTTCGTCCTCAAGCAGGTGCTGCATCATCTCGCGAAACCGGCAACCCAAAACAAAACGGCCCGTTGCTGGTTGCATACGAGCCGTTGAACAGATTAGCGAACGCTACCGTCTTAGCCCGTATCGGCCTTCTAGTAGTAGCAGTGCACTGAACTTGTCCATACCATCACTTTAGCACAAGATGGCAACCCGCCTAAGGTCAGTGCAAACCGCGCTCGTCGGGTTCGTCGGTAGAGGTGCTGATCACGCTGGTCTGCATTCCCTTGGCCTTGCGCCACAGGTAGATCACATAACCGCTGATGCCATAGGCGACGAAGACGCTAAACAGCACCCAGGCAGGGTCGACACTGACCGCAGCGATCGCCAGTGCCAACAACACGATCACGACGAACGGCACGCTCTTCTTGACGCCGATGTCCTTGAAACTGTAAAAGGGAAGGTTGGTCACCATCGTCAAGCCAGCATACAGCGCCAGCGCGAACATCGGCCACGCCACATCCGGGCCCTTGAAGCCGATCTCGTTCATCAGCAGGATGAAGCCTGCCAATATTGCCGCCGCCGCTGGCGACGGCAAGCCCTGAAAATAGCGCTTGTCGACCACCCCGGTGTTCACGTTGAAGCGAGCTAATCGCAACGCGGCACACGCGCAATAAACAAAAGCTGCAATCCAGCCCCAACGCCCCAGACCGCGCAAGGCCCACTCGTAGGAGATCAGCGCCGGCGCAGCGCCGAACGAGACCATATCCGACAGCGAATCCATCTGCTCACCAAAGGCACTTTGGGTATTGGTCATGCGCGCCACACGGCCATCAAGGCTGTCGAGCACCATCGCGCAAAAGACGCCGATTGCCGCCATATCGAAGCGGCCATTCATCGCCATGACGATGGAATAAAAGCCGCCGAACAATGCCGCGAGCGTGACCAGGTTGGGCAGGATATAGATGCCCTTGCGGCGCTTGCGCACCATGCCCGCTTCAGGCTCTGCGTTCTCCAGATCCGTGCTGTCTTGCATACCGATGACCTCCGTCGCCTGAAACAATTCGCCACCAACCTGGGACAGGCCGACATGGCGCCAGTATCCATGAATGCTCCCCGACGCAATAGACGAGGGCCACCGCAGTGGCCCTTGCTCGCCGGGCGACAGCTCGCTAGTTACGGCTTTGATCGACCAGCTTGTTCTTCTTGATCCAGGGCATCATGGCGCGCAAGGTCTCGCCCACCGTCTCGATCTGGTGCTCTGCCGTCAGGCGCCGGCGGCTGAGCAGCGTGGGGGCACCCGCCTTGTTCTCGAGGATGAAACTCTTGGCGTATTCGCCGGTCTGAATGTCCTTGAGGCACTGGCGCATCGCGTCTTTGGTCGCAGCGGTGACGATCTTCGGACCGGTGACGTATTCGCCGTATTCGGCGTTATTGGATATCGAATAGTTCATGTTGGCGATGCCGCCTTCATAGATCATGTCGACTATCAACTTGAGCTCGTGCAGGCATTCAAAATACGCCATTTCAGGCGCATAGCCGGCTTCCACCAGCGTCTCGAAGCCAGCCTTTATCAGTTCCACCGTGCCGCCACAAAGAACTGCCTGTTCGCCGAACAGATCGGTCTCGGTCTCTTCGCGGAAGTTGGTTTCAATAATGCCGGCCTTGCCGCCGCCGTTGGCCATCGCATAGCTAAGCGCCAGATCGCGGGTCCGGCCCGATTTGTCCTGGGCAATCGCGATCAGGTGCGGGACACCGCCTCCCTGGGTGTAGGTGTGGCGCACCGTGTGGCCGGGCGCCTTGGGCGCGACCATCCATACATCGAGATCGGCGCGGGGCGTCACCAACCCGTAATGCACATTGAAACCGTGCGCGAAAACCAGCGATGCGCCGGCCTTGATATTGGGTTCGATGTCGTTGGTGTAGACGGTGCCTATCTGCTCGTCGGGCAACAGGATCATCACCACATCGGCGGCCTTGACCGCTTCAGCGACTTCGGCCACCTTCAACCCCGCCTTCTCGACCTTGGGCCATGAAGCACCCCCCTTGCGCAGACCGACCACCACCTTCACGCCGCTGTCATTGAGATTCTGCGCGTGCGCGTGGCCCTGGCTGCCGTAGCCGATGATGGCGACGGTCTTTCCCTTGATCAGGCTGAGGTCGCAATCCTTGTCGTAATACACTTTCATTTCCGTCTCCTTGTCAGATTATTAAACTCGCAAGATCCGCTCGCCACGGCCAATTCCGCTACAACCGGTGCGCACCGTTTCCAGGATCGCGCCACGCTCAATCGCCTCTAAAAAGGCGTCGTTCTTGGACTGCGCTCCGGTCAACTCTATCGTGTAGCTCTTCTCGGTGACATCGATGATGCGCCCACGAAATATGTCGGCCATACGCTTCATCTCTTCGCGCTCCTTGCCAACCGCACGCACCTTGACCATCATCAGCTCGCGCTCGGTGTAGGCACCCTCGGTCAGGTCGATCACCTTGACGACCTCGATCAGGCGGTTGAGGTGCTTGGTGATCTGTTCGATCACGTCGTCGGATCCATTGGTCTGCAGCGTCATGCGCGACAAACTCGGATCTTCGGTAGGCGCTACCGTCAACGACTCGATGTTATAGCCTCGGGCCGAGAACAGCCCGACCACCCGCGACAAGGCGCCGGGTTCATTTTCCAACAGGACTGCAATGATGTGTTTCATGAATAGATTTTTTCATTTCGCCGCCCTCCCCCGGATGCGGTAACACCCGGGCTTGGCGAGCAATAGATTGATCGAAATATTTTGTGGACTCAGTCGCAAGCGATCAAGAGCGATGAGGCCAACACAAGCGGCGAATTCGAACCGGCTGCCTTCACACCGTTGGGCTCACAGGTCCTCCGAGCCAAGAAGCATTTCCGTGATGCCCATCCCGGCCTTCACCATCGGGAAGACATTCTCGGTTGGGTCCGTGCGAAAGTCCATGAAAACCGTTCTGTCCTTGAGCTTTCGGGCCTCTCGCAGCGCCGGTTCAACGTCTTGCGGCTTCTCGATCAGCATACCCACGTGGCCATAGGCCTCCGCGAGCTTTACGAAGTTCGGCAGCGCGTCCATGTAGCTGTGGCTGTAGCGCCCTTCATAGTCGATCTCCTGCCACTGACGCACCATACCGAGATAGCGGTTGTTGAGCGACACGATCTTGATCGGCGTGTTGTACTGCAGGCAGGTCGAGAGTTCCTGAATGCACATCTGCACCGAACCCTCGCCGGTAATGCAGAATACCTCGCTGTCGGGCTTGGCGAGCTTGATCCCCATCGCGTAGGGTATGCCGACCCCCATGGTTCCAAGGCCCCCCGAGTTGATCCATCGACGCGGCTGGTCAAAACGGTAATACTGCGCCGCCCACATTTGGTGCTGACCGACGTCGGATGTGATGTAGGTATCGACATCCTTGGTCATGTTCCACAAGGTTTCCACCACATACTGCGGCTTAATGACGTCGCCGTTGCCATGGTCGTATTGCAGGCACCCCCGACTGCGCCAGCCTTCGATCGTTTCCCACCAGGCGTCGAGAGCGCCAGCGTCGGGCTTCGCTGTACCCTCTCGCACGATGGCGATCATTTCTGCGAGCACGTCGCGAACGTCGCCAACGATCGGAATGTCCACCTTGACCCGCTTGGAAATGCTCGACGGATCGATGTCGATATGGATGATCTTGCGTTCGTTCTGGGCAAAATGCTTCGGATTGCCTATGACCCGATCGTCAAAACGGGCGCCGACGGCAAGCAGAACATCGCAATTCTGCATCGCATTGTTGGCCTCGATGGTCCCATGCATTCCCAACATGCCCAGGAACTTGCGGTCGCTTGCCGGGTACGCGCCAAGCCCCATCAACGTGTTGGTGCAAGGGTAGCCGAGCATGTCGACCAGCGTTCGCAGTTCGGCCGAGGCGTTGCTCAGCAAAACGCCGCCGCCGGTGTAAATATAGGGCCGCTTGGCCGCCAGCAGCAGTTGCAGCGCTTTGCGAATCTGGCCACCATGCCCCTTGCGCACCGGGTTGTAAGAGCGCATTTCCACCGATTTCGGGTAGCCCGCGTAAGGGGTCTTCTTGAACGACACATCCTTGGGTATGTCTACCACGACCGGTCCTGGCCTTCCGCTGCGAGCGATGTGAAAGGCCTTCTTCATCACCTCCGCCAAGTCACGGACGTCCTTGACCAAAAAGTTGTGTTTTACGATGGGGCGCGTGATGCCGACGGTGTCGCACTCCTGAAATGCGTCAAGGCCAATAGCATGGGTGGGCACCTGACCGGTGATGACCACCATCGGTATGCTGTCCATATAGGCCGTCGCGATTCCGGTGACCGCATTCGTCACCCCCGGCCCGGAAGTGACGAGCGCGACCCCGACCTCGCCGGTCGCCCTCGCATAGCCGTCGGCTGCGTGCACGGCGGCCTGCTCGTGGCGGACCAACACATGCTGGATGATGTCCTGCTTGTAGAACGCGTCGTAGATATGCAGAACGGCGCCGCCGGGGTAGCCCCAAACATGCTTGACGCCCTCGGCTTGCAGCGCCTTGACCAGGATCTCGGCTCCCCGGAGTTCGACTCCGGGTGGTGCGGGATGGGGGGCTTTTGCCATGATGGCGCCGGCCGCCGAAGCGAGTTCGACTTTTGATATTTCCATGATCAACCTGTGCGAATTTCTCTGACGAAAAACCTTGGGTGCTCCTTCGCAAACCCTTGTGGGGCCGCGTTGGAACTTAGGGCCAAAGCCACAGACGCAGGGCTTGTTGCGCCAGACTAGGACCCGTTTGCCGTTTTTAGTTGCAAGCCTCATTATCGCACTGCAACATGTCGATTTCGAGCAAGGCGCCAGAAATTCGCGGGCCGGCGTCTGGCAGATGCCATAATTTGCACGATAGAAGCAGGGCCGTGTCGCGGCAACGGCCTGCCGGGGCACACGGCCCAAATCCCATAGTCGATATCAATTGGCAAGCGAACAAGAACTGAGCGATTTCCTCAAAGGCGTCGAAAAGCGTGCGTTCAAACGCTCCGTCTATCATGTTCGAAACGACGAATCGGCGCTGGACATCGTTCAAGACGCCATGATGAAACTGGCCGAGGCGTATGGGGACAAGCCGGTGTCCGAGTTGCCGATGCTGTTCCAGCGCATCCTCGTCAACTGCACGCTGGACTGGTTCCGGCGCAACAAGACCAGAAATGCCCTTTTCTCCAACTTCAGCGACTTTGACGCGCACGGCGAGGAAGCGGATTTCGACCTGCTCGAGAGCTACGCCGGTCCTCAGGATAGGCAGGAAATCGCGAGTGCCGAAGACCTCGCGCAGGGGGCGCAGACCTTGCGTCAGATCGAAGAGGAGCTACAACGGCTTCCGGGGCGTCAACGGGAAGCCTTCGTGATGCGTTATTGGGAGGAGTTGGATGTGGCCGAGACGGCGCGAGCCATGGGGTGCTCTGAAGGCAGCGTCAAGACGCACTGCTCTAGGGCGGTTCAGGCACTGAGCAAGGCATTAGGAGAAAGGGGAATAACTTTATGACAAATTTGCATCAGCACCAGATCGAAGCCCTTGAGGGCCGGTATGGCCTGCGTGTCGCTGCGCGGCTCTCTGCGGGGATGGCCGATTTTCCGCGCGACATTTCCGAGCGGTTGCGAATCGCCCGCACGCAAGCACTCGCCCGCCGCAAGGTCCGCAAGGCCGCGCACGCCGCGCCGATATGGTCTTCCGCAGGCGCCGCAACGCTCGGCTTCGGCGACGAAGGCCTGAACTGGTTTAACCGCATTGCGTCGGCCTTGCCGTTGCTGGCGCTGGCGCTGGGCTTGGTGGCGATCAACGCGATTCAAAATGAAAACAGCGCCCGCGAGGTTGCTGCGCTGGACGCGGCGCTGCTGGTAGACGACCTGCCGTTGGCCGCCTACGCGGACTCCGGCTTCCTGCAATTCATCAAAGCGGGCTCGGGCGAGGCCCAATAGCTTTGGCCCTGCTGCTGAGGCCGCATCTGTCGCAGGATCGGCGTTTGTATGGACTCATAGTGGGCTGGGCTGTCGCGCCTGCATTGCTGCTCGCAGCCGGGCAATTGCTGGCCCAGCCGGCTTCGCCGGCGGCGCCCGCATCGGCAGCAGTCTCGGGCTCCAAGCCTGCCGCAGCGGCAACCAAGCCGACATGGGCCGAGCTAAGCGCAGCGCAAAGGATGGCGCTGGAACCACTTGCCCCCTTCTGGAGTACCCTGAGCGAAGGGCAAAAGCGCAAGTGGATCGCGCTCTCGACCAATTACCCCAGGCTGACGCCTGCTGAAAAAGCAACCCTGCACGGACGGATGACCGAGTGGGCGGCACTAAGCCCGGCGCAACGCAATCTGGCCCGCCTGAACTTTTCCCAAACCAAGAGCCTGACGGCGGACGAAAAGAAGACCCAGTGGGAGGCCTACCAGGCCCTCAGCCCGGAGGAAAGACGACAACTTTCAGAAGAGGCCCAGGCCCGGGCGAGCAGCGCGCCGACGATTGCGCGCGCTGTGACGCCCACACCCAACAAACTGGCAAACGTGCCCACCACCCGATCGGAGCCCAGGGACCCACTTGCACCCGCTTCCACCGCGCGCTTGAACCGGGTCGCTGGGTCGGGTCCGCGCGGCGCCGGGTTGCCATCATCCACACCGTCGACGCCCTGATCGGCCTGGCGCAATGACACCGCAGTCCCCGGTCCCGGGCATGGACCCGGTCGCCACTAACCCGGACGCCGCCCCACCGATGTGCGCGCCGCCACTCCTTCGACGGCTTGCGTGCTGGGTTTACGAGGGAATGCTGCTGTTCGGGGTGGTATTCATCGCCGGCTATCTGTTCGGAACCTTGAGCCAGACCCGCAACGCGATGGATAACCGCCACCCGCTGCAAGCCTTTGTGTTTCTGATTTTCGGCATCTATTTCACCTGGTTCTGGTCCAAGGGCCAGACGCTGGCCATGAAGACCTGGGGCATCCGTTTGCTGGACGCCCACGGCAAGCCACCCACCCAGGCACGGGCCATGCTGCGCTATGTCCTGTGCTGGGTCTGGTTCCTTCCCCCACTGGCGCTGGTCGGGCCCCTGCAACTCACAGGCACGGACGCCCTGCTGCTGCTAATGGCCTGGGTGCTGGCCTGGGCGGCACTAAGCCGACTTCAGCGCCAGCGCCAGTTCTGGCACGACACCTGGGCTGGAACACGATTGGTGTGCGTGCGCGGAGAAAGCCAGTGAGCGCTGCGGGCCCGGCATTTTCGGTCTGTGTTTTTTGCGGCTCGCGATCGGGAGCTTCGGCACAATACGCGGCGGCCGCAGTCGCCACCGGCGAATGGATCGGCCGCCATGGGGGTCAACTGGTGTACGGCGGAGGCAACAATGGCTTGATGGGTACGGTGGCCAGAGCGACCCTGGCTGCGGGTGGCCGGGTGGTGGGGATCATTCCCAGGACGCTGGTGGAAAAGGAATACGCGCTGCAGGCATGCACCGAACTGCATGTCGTCGATACGATGCACCAGCGCAAACGCATGATGGCGGAGCGCGCCGACGCATTTCTGGCCCTGCCCGGTGGCATCGGTACCTTCGAGGAGTTCTTTGAGGTATGGACCTGGCGCCAACTCGGCTACCACGACAAGCCCCTCGGACTGCTCAATGTGGCTGGCTATTACGACACCTTGCTGGCGTTTCTGCGCGCGAGCGTGGCGCAGCAGTTCATGGACCAACAGCAAGTCGAACTGCTCCAAACCGACTCGGATCCGCTGCAGTTGTTGCCGCAACTGGTGCAGGCCGCAGGCATTTCTGCGGCGCCAAGGCTCGAATCGATCTAAGGGCTGCCGCCCGCCTGACCGGAAAGCCTACACCGCAGTTTCGTCTTCTTCGCCGGTGCGGATGCGAACGACCCGTTCCACCGAGGTGACGAAGATCTTGCCGTCGCCTATCTTTCCGGTGCGCGCGGCCTTGACGATCGCATCGACGCAGCGCTCGACATCGTCGGTCTTGACGACCACCTCCACTTTTACCTTGGGCAGGAAGTCAACCACGTATTCTGCGCCGCGGTATAGCTCGGTGTGGCCCTTCTGGCGGCCAAAGCCCTTGACCTCGGTAACGGTCAGGCCGGTGACGCCGCACTCGGCCAATGCCTCGCGCACTTCTTCGAGTTTGAAGGGTTTGACGATGGCGGTAATCTGCTTCATGGTGAATACCCCTATTTAAACGCTAACTGGGGATGCAAACGCAGCGCTGCGCGCTTCGCAAAATATGTACCCCGACCGCCCTAGGATAGCGCCAATTGAGCCCATTGCGACGCTCACTAGCGAAACCGGCTGGTAATCGGGTAACGCCAGTCCTTGCCAAAACTGCGGTGGGTGACGCGAATGCCGATGGGTGCCTGGCGGCGCTTGTACTCATTGAGCTTGATGAGTCGGGTCACCCGTTCGGCGTCCGCAGCGTCGATGCCACTGGCGACGATCGACGCGACGCTTTCGTCGTTCTCCATGTAGCGCTCGACAATTTCATCGAGTACATGGTACGGAGGCAGACTATCCTGATCCGTCTGGTCGGGCCGCAGTTCTGCGCTAGGAGGCCGGGTAATGATGCGCTCGGGAATCGGCGCCACACAGGTCGCGTATGGATCGTTCGCGTTGCGCCAGCGCGCAAGGCGAAACACGGTGGTCTTGGACAGATCCTTGATCGCGGCAAAGCCGCCCGCCATGTCACCGTACAGGGTGCAGTAGCCGGTCGCCAGCTCGCTCTTGTTGCCGGTGGTCAGCACGATCGAGCCAAATTTGTTCGACAGCGCCATCAGCAAGGTGCCCCGTATGCGCGCCTGTATATTCTCCTCGGTCGCATCGCTGGCCAGGCCCTGGAAGTCGGCGGCCAGTGAGGCCTTGAAGGCCTCAAACTCCGGGACGATGGAAATTTCGTCGTAGCGCACGCCCATGCGCGCCGCCATCGCCCGCGCGTCGATCCAGCTGATGTCGGCGGTGTACGGAGAGGGCATCATCACCGTTCGTACCCTTGCAGAACCCAGCGCGTCGACCGCTATCGCCAGCACCAAAGCCGAGTCGATACCGCCCGAGAGCCCCAAAATCGCAGCGGGAAAACCGTTCTTGCCCAAATAGTCGCGAACGCCTAGCACCAGCGCGTCCCAGAGCTCGGCGTCGGCGCTGCGTTCGGGCGCGATGTCTCCCGAGAATTCGACCACACCCCGCGCGCTGCACGCCGTCACGAAAAAAAGACTCTCGTCGAAACTCGGCGCGCGCCCGGCGAGCTGTCCGCCCGCGTTGAGGGCGAAGGAGTGGCCCTCAAAAACCACTTCATCCTGCCCGCCGACCAAATGCGCGCAGACCATCGGTACGCCGCAGGCCAGCACCCGATCGCGCATCGTCCGCTCGCGCTCGTAGCCCTTGCCGACGTGAAATGGCGATGCATTGATGACCGCCAGCATCTGCGCGCCCGACTCAACCGCCAGACGCGCCGGCTCCTCGAACCAGGCGTCCTCGCAGATCATCAGTCCCACGCGCACCTGGTCAGCGCCGACCCCGGCGTCAAAAACGCAGACACCGTGACCCGGCGTGAAATAGCGCCTTTCGTCGAAGACCTGGTAATTGGGCAACTCACGCTTGGCATAGGTCGCGACCACCGCGCCTTCGCGGACCACGCTGGCGGCGTTGAAGCGGCGTGACACCGCAACCGACCGGGTGCGGCTGCCGTCGCCCGTCGGGTGCCCGATAACGACGCTCATATCCTTCAGGGGGGCGAGCGCCACAGCCACCGCCGCGACCGCTTGGTCGCAGGCGCTGATGAAGGCGGGTCGCAGGAAAAGGTCTTCGGCCGCGTAGCCGCAAATCGACAGTTCGGGCGTTAGCATCAGGCGTGCGCCATCAGCGTATGCCGCTTGCGCGGCGGCCACTATTTTTTGCGCGTTGCCGCCCAGATCGCCAACCACCAGGTTGAGTTGGGCCACGCAGATTTTTAGATTCATGAAAACACAAACTGCTGTTCGGGATGCGCCGCCGGGCGCCCATGATGCGATGAGCCACCCACCCATGCCATCGCCGCAGAATCGTGGCCGGAAATGACCGCGACTGATTATGTCATCGCGGTGTCGGACTCGGTGCACGACATCGACCCGGCGTCATGGAATGCGCTGCTCGCATTGCAGCCCGATGCCAACCCGTTCATGCGCCACGAATACCTGGCGGCGATGGTCGAAAGCGCCAGCGCGACGCCAGGAACCGGCTGGGACGCGCGCTTCTTCGCGCTGTGGCACCAGCGCCCGGGCGGCGCACGCGAACTGCACGGCGCCTGCGCGCTATACATCAAGAGCCATTCGCGCGGCGAATACGTCTTCGACCATGCGTGGGCCAACGCCTACCAGCAGCACGGCCTAGCCTACTACCCCAAGGCGCTGGTCGCGCCGCCCTTCACGCCGGTTCCAGGAGCCCGCATGCTGGCGCGCGACGCCGCCGCCCGCCTTAGGTTGGCGCGCGCGTTGGTCAAGTGGTGCACCGACGCGCACCTGTCTTCGCTGCATGTGCTGTTTGCCAGCGACGCCGACATCGCTGCCTGCAGCGCAGCCGGCATGATGCTGCGCCACAACGTGCAGTTTCATTGGAGCAACCGTCAACCCGTTTATCGCGATTTCGACGACTTTTTGGCGACGCTCAGCCAGGACAAGCGCAAAAAAATTCGCCAGGAGCGCCGCAAGGTCAGCCAGGCCGGCGTGACGTTTCGCCATGCGCTGGGGAACGACATCGCGGCCCAGGACTGGGATTTTTTCTACCGCTGCTACGAGCGCACTTATCTGGAGCACGGCAACGCGCCGTATCTGAGTCGTGGTTTTTTCCAGCGCATGGCGCGCACGATGGCAACAAACTGGCTGATGTTCGTCGGTGAGCGCGACGGCCAGCCGATCGCCACCAGCCTTGTCGCCGTCAACCATGCGGACACCGGGTCTGCGGTCGATCGCGTCGCTTACGGTCGCTATTGGGGCGCGCTGGAGCGAGTCGACTGCCTGCACTTCGAGGCCTGCTACTACCAGCCGCTACAGTGGTGCATCGACAATGCCTACCTGCGCTTCGAAGGCGGCGCGCAGGGAGAGCACAAGATGGCCAGGGCCCTGCTGCCGGTTCGCACTACCAGCGCGCACTGGCTGGCGCACCCCGCCTTCGCCGATGCGGTGCAAGACTTCCTGCAGCGCGAGGGAGAAGGCGTCGCCGACTACCTGGGCGAACTCGCGCAGCGCACCCCGTTCAATGCCGCGCAGGGCTGACAGAAAAGGCCCGGTCAGGCCCGCGCCTTTTCTGTCAGCCCTGCGCCTCCTGGTAGTTGCGCATGCCGTCGACAATTTCCTGCTTGGCCGACTCGGGCCCTTCCCAGCCCACGATCTTGACCCACTTGCCGACCTCGAGGTCCTTGTAATGCTCGAAAAAATGCGCGATGGTTTTCAGCCGCATCGGGTTAAGGTCTTCAGGCTTTTGCCACTGCGTATAGATGGACAGGATCCTGTCGGTGGGCACCGCCAGAATCTTGCCGTCCTCGCCGGCCTCGTCCTCCATCTTCAGGATGCCGATCGGCCTGCAGGTCACCACCACGCCGGGGATCAGCGGCACCGGCGTGATCACCAGCACATCGACCGGGTCTCCATCGCCACTGATGGTCTTGGGCACATAGCCGTAATTGGTGGGGTAATGCATCGATGTGCTCATGAAGCGGTCGACGAAGATCGCCCCGGACGCCTTGTCAACCTCGTACTTCACCGGATCGGCGTTCATCGGAATCTCGATGATCACGTTGAACTCGTGCGGCGCGTCGGATCCTGGTGTTACTTTGTCAAGAGACATGTGTTCGGCTTGTGGAGATTGGGTTCAGCTTGCAAATAGGTATTAACCCTTATTTTACTGACTCACTCCTTGCACAAGCCGAAATAGGCGCCTTTTGCAGTTAAAGTCCCGGCGTTGGCCAATCTGCACCCGCGAGGGACGCTTGAGGAAGCAACGCAGCGGGGGCCCCGGATGCGTTGGCCCCCTTAAGCGAAACCCGAGTCTCAGGACTTTAGGGGGCAGACCCTCGCCGCAGACCGGCAGTTCCTGCTCCCAGTTGAATAGGAGTAAAAACTATGACGGGCAACTCAGTGCTGGTAATGGCACTTGTTTGCGGTCTGATTGCCGTGGTTTACGGCTTTTGGGCACGCAGTTGGATTCTTTCCCAGGACGCCGGCAACGCGCGGATGCAGGAAATCGCGGCGGCGATCCAGACCGGCGCGGCAGCCTACCTGGCGCGGCAGTACAAGACGATCGCGATCGTCGGTGTCGTGCTCACCGTGCTGATCGGCTTCTTCCTGGACAACTTGAGCGCGATTGGCTTTGTGATCGGTGCGGTGCTGTCCGGCGCCTGCGGCTTCATCGGGATGAACGTGTCGGTGCGCGCCAATGTGCGCACTGCGCAGGCAGCCACCCGCGGCATTGGCCCGGCGCTCGACGTCGCGTTCCGCGGCGGCGCCATCACCGGAATGCTGGTGGTCGGCTAGGGGCTGCTCGGTGTGACCGGCTTCTACTGGTTCCTGGTCGGCAACGGTAATCTGACGCCTGACGCGAATCTGGCCAAGCTCCTCAACCCGCTGATCGGTTTTGCATTTGGCTCTTCGCTGATCTCAATCTTCGCGCGTCTGGGCGGTGGCATTTTCACCAAGGGCGCCGACGTGGGCGCCGACTTGGTAGGCAAGGTGGAAGCCGGCATACCGGAGGACGACCCGCGCAACCCGGCGGTCATCGCCGACAACGTGGGCGATAACGTCGGCGACTGTGCTGGCATGGCAGCCGACCTGTTTGAAACCTATGCCGTCACCCTGATCGCCACCATGGTGTTGGGCGCGCTGCTGGTGACGGGCGCCGGAACCAGCGCGGTCGTATACCCGCTGGCTCTGGGTGGCGTGTCGATCATCGCATCGATCATCGGCTGCTTCTTCGTCACCGCCTCGCCAGGCATGAAGAACGTGATGCCCGCCCTGTACAAGGGCCTGGCGGTTGCCGGCGTTCTGTCGCTGATCGCTTTCTATTTCGTCACCACTGCGCTGATTCCGGACAACGCCATCACGGCCAGCGGAAGCCAGATGAAGCT
>CAISIP010000611.1 GCA_903885415.1 uncultured beta proteobacterium | reverse complement strand
GCTTCTAGCGAGGAATGCACCGAGTAATTCCCCAGTGAAAGTTCTTGCGGCCATTTGGCAGCCGAGGCCACCAGAAAAGCACAGTCACTTAAAGCCTGGACGTGCAGCGCGCCATGGCCTTCCTCAAAAACTGCCAATTCGCGTTTCAGCACTTCGTTGTGTATGCGCAGTTCGCCAGATTGCGAAAAGGTCCAAGCGATGTCGTGTTGGTTTGAAGGCTGATAGGTCCAGATTTCCCCGGCCTTCAGTTGCACCCACAGATAGCAGGCATCGAACGGTGCATCAATCCTGCTGGACATGTTCTCGTAGGTACCCAGCAGCAGTGTTACCGGCCCTGCGCGGGGAACATCCTGGGACTGGAGAAACATGGCACTGGGTGGTGCCAGTTCGTGCGATGGCGGCAACACAAACCAGGTTTGGAAAGCCAGCATACGCGTGCCGTTGATGGGCTGCGCTTTATGCCATATGCCGCTGCCAGCGACGACCCACTCCACGCCGCCCTGCGCCACCTTATCGACTTGGCCTGTAGAGGTGGTGTGCTCAATGTCGAAGGTCAATGGAATGGTCAGCGTAGCAATGCCGGAGTGCGGATGAAAGCCAAAACTTGGACCGGCTCCCTCTGCATCAACGTAGTCGAGAAAGATGAAGGGCTTTAGCATTTGGCCCAAATCACCAGGGCTCATGAGCCGTGTAATCGGACCATGGCTTTGGCCGCTGGTGCGGGCAACGATCCGCCGTGCTTGATAGGTCACAGCAGAGATGCCTATGGTCGGTGAAGAGACTGGGGGGTATTCGTCGCTGGTTGAGGGCGGTGTCATTGCAGTTTCCTTGTTGTCAAGAGTGGCTGCCGTTGTGGGCCGAAATGCTTGTCTGGCTGAGTTTAGAGCTTGAATTTGAGAGTGAAAGGCGCAAAATTGAGACATGCCATCTCATAAAGCGAACCCATATGAATCTTGATGACTTGTCGGACTTTGTTCTTGTCGCCAACAACGGAGGCTTCGCCCAGGCCAGTCGCACGAGCGGGCGACCTAAGGCCAGCCTGTCGCGCAAGGTAATGGATCTGGAGTCCAGTTTGGGCGTGCGACTGTTTGATCGAGGCGCCCGGTCCATTCAATTGACGCAAGAGGGTGAGGCACTCTTCAAGAGCAGCACCGGGCCACTTAATGAAATCGCCGAGGCGGTAGATATGCTGCGTGACGGCCGCGCGCACCCCCAGGGGCGCTTGCGTGTCAACGTGCCCTCACTATTTGGGCTGATGCTGATGGGTCGACTCGCCGCCGAATTCAAGCTGGCTTGTCCAGAGGTCGTGCTTGAAGTCACCATGGAGGATCGCGAAGTGGATCTGGTGAGCGAGGGCTATGACCTTGTCATTCGAGCCAACCCCAAGCCGGACTCGGAACTTGTAGGCTCCTGCTTTTTGAGGGAGCAACTGTTGGTCGTCGCGGCACCATCGTTAGTCCGACAGCCGCCGGTTCCGGTGGTGGTCAGAAATGCCGCCCGAAACACCCCCTGGCAGATCGCCGGAACGCCCGGCCGTGAAATCGACACCAAGCCTGTCCTTGAACTTCCGGCGTTCACCATGATTCGTGATGCAGTGCTCACCGGGATTGGGGCCGCCAAGCTTCCCCGCATGCTCGTGGCAAAGGACTTGGCCGATGGTCGCCTGGTGAGTTGGGGGCCAGTGTCCGGTGAGCCCACTGAGATATGGGCGCTGCACACGTCAAGGCGCTTTGCGAGCGCGAAGGTCAAAGCATTCACGCAGTTTCTAAAAACTGCTTTTCCAGATGCGTGATTTGCACGCTAAGCATCTGTAATGACGCTGATCCACAGCTAGTGCTACATCATCGGCGTGTGCGAAGGCGAGGGCGCGGCGGCGGGCATCGGGCGAAGTCTAACAACCGCCGTCCCGGTTGACCG
This sequence comes from uncultured beta proteobacterium, assembly GCA_903885415.1. Lineage (GTDB taxonomy): Bacteria > Pseudomonadota > Gammaproteobacteria > Burkholderiales > Burkholderiaceae_C > CAISIP01. The sequence goes on along the minus strand of CAISIP010000611.1, from coordinate 510 downwards.
GACCCGCGCAAAGTATGGTGCAATGGTCGACGTTGGCTTGGCCCATTCCCGGGCCGAGCGACCCAGGAGCCCGCTGAAGAACATGAGCCGCAAGACCCCCGATAGCCTGCGCAGCGCACGATGGTTTGCGCCCGACGATCTGCGCTCCTTCGGTCACCGCTCGCGTGCTATGCAGCTCGGCTATGGTCCCGAGGACTGGGCCGGTCGGCCGGTGATCGCGATCGTTAACACCTGGTCTGACATCAATCCCTGCCACCACCATTTCAAGCAGCGCGTCGAAGATGTCAAGCGCGGTGTTCTGCAGGCGGGTGGTTTCCCGCTCGAGTTGCCAGCGATTTCCTTGGCCGAGCCCTTCGTCAAGCCGTCGACCATGCTCTACCGCAACCTGTTGGCGATGGAGACCGAGGAGCTGATTCGCAGCCATCCGGTGGACGCCGCCGTTCTGATGGGCGGCTGCGACAAGACCACGCCGGGGCTGGTGATGGGCGCCATTTCGGCCGGGTTGCCGTG
>CAISIP010000610.1 GCA_903885415.1 uncultured beta proteobacterium | reverse complement strand
ATGCGGATATTGGCCTGATGCGGAATCAGCCAGTCAAGATCTGCCGCCGACTTACCGGCCTTGGCCAGGGTTGCCCGCGCCGCATCCTCCAGGACGCCGATGGCCAACTTGAATACCGCCTGCCCATCCATGCGCAGCATCGGGTCCCCCAGCACCTGGCCACCCGAAACCGTTCCGGGTACGCACAGGATTCCGACATGGCGGCCGTCCGCATGCAGATCGCTGGCCAGCACGCCGGGGGTGTCGGAGGCTTCCAGAACGACCGCCCCAGCGCCGTCTCCAAACAGCACGCAGGTCGTACGGTCCTGGAAGTCGAGAATGCGCGAAAAGACTTCGGCGCCAACCACCAGCGCCTTGCTCGCTGCACCGGTCTTGATCATTGCGTCGGCCACGCTCAGCGCGTAGACAAAGCCACTGCAAACCGCCTGCAGGTCGAAGGCGGCCCCCCCCTGCGCGCCCAATTTCCCCTGCAAAATGCACGCCGTCGAGGGAAAGATCATGTCCGGCGTGGAGGTCGCGACGATGATCAGATCGATCGCGCTGGCATCGACACCGGCAGCCAGCAAGGCGCTTCGGCAGGCCTCCAGCGCCAAGTCGCTGCTGCAGACCCCGGGAGCTGCAAAATGCCGTGCGCGAATACCCGTCCGCTCGACAATCCATTCGTCGCTGGACTCCACGCCGCGGGCGGCCAGTTCGGCCACCAGGTCGGCATTGCTCAGCCGCCGTTCGGGCAGAAAGCTGCCGGTTCCAGTGATGCGGGAGTAGGGTCTCATGGGGTGATAGATTCGACATCGCGCACCGCCTGCGGCGCCAGGAGAGGCGCCGCGTGCGCGATGCGGGCATGAACCCGATCAAGCAGCTGATTACGGGCTGCATCATACGCGCGCTCAAGCGCGCGCTCGAAGGCCATTTCGTCGGCCGAACCGTGGCTCTTGAAAACCAGTCCGCGCAGACCCAGCAGGGCGGCGCCGTTGTAGCGCCGATGGTCGACCCGCCTCTTGAAGGCGCTCAACACGGGATAGGCGAGCATCGCCGCGACGCGGGTCAAGGGGGTACGCGAGAACTCCGCGCGCAGGAAGCCCCCAATCATGCTGGCGACGCCCTCGGTGGTCTTGAGCGCAACATTGCCAACAAAGCCATCGCAGACGACGATATCGACTGTGCCGTTGAAGATGTCGTTACCTTCCACGTTGCCCAGAAAATTCAAATCCCCCGCCGCGCTGGCGCGGCGCAGCAATTCGCCCGCCTGCTTGATCGTGTCGCCCCCTTTAATGACCTCCTCGCCAATGTTGAGCAACCCAACCGTCGGGTTGGCGTTGTCGCTCAACACCGATACCAGCGCCGAGCCCAGCACGGCAAATTGCAGCAGGTGTTGTGCGCCGCAATCCACGTTGGCGCCGAGGTCGAGCACCGTGGTCGCGCCTCCCAAGGCATTAGGTAATTGCGCCGCTATGGCCGGCCGATCGATTCCATCGATGGTCTTGAGCAGGTAACGCGAGATCGCCATCAGCGCGCCCGTATTGCCAGCCGAAACGGCAGCGTCTGCGCACCCATCCTTCACCTGCCGCACCGCGACGCGCATCGACGAGTCCTTCTTGTGGCGCAGCGCCACCTCGATCGGGTCGTCCATCAGCACCACTTCGCTGGCCATCACCAGGCTAGACCTGGGTTCAGAAAAGCCGTGCAGGCTTTGGGGCAACCCGACTAGGATCAGTCGGGCTTCCTGTTGCCGACGCAGAAAATTTCGGCACGCCGAAAGCGTCACCCGGGGCCCATGGTCGCCCCCCATGCAATCGACGGCTATCGTGATCATTGTGGACTGCAGGCGATGTGCAACGGTATTGTCAATGCACCCATCAATACAAAGGCCCGGAGCTACCAAATCGATAGCGCCGGGCCGATTCGGGGAAACCTGCTCAGGCTTCAGACTTTGTCTTGAGCACTTTGCGCCCACGATAAAAGCCGGTCGGGCTGATATGGTGACGCAAGTGCGTTTCGCCGGTGGTCGGCTCCACCGCGATTCCGGGAACGACCAATGCGTTATGCGAACGGTGCATTCCGCGCTTGGAAGGGGATTTCTTGTTCTGCTGGACGGCCATGTTCCGCTCCTTGTCTTGACGTCGGCGCTCGCCGCTCTGGTTTGAAAAATTATTAGCCGGCTCGCATCCCTATATTGGTGCGAAGCCTACGATTGTAGCCCAACTACCCGGCCTTGCCGGTTGGCCCCGCCTTCAACGACGCCAGCACTGCAAACGGACTCGCCGGCCCGGGGGAAGGCGACACGAAATCGGCGTCGACGACAGACAATGCCGGCTCGGCCGGGCAGGACGCATGGCGCGCAATCAGCGGCAGTGCCAGCAACAGTTCGTCTTCGAGCAACTGGTGCAAATCAAACTCTCCTTCGAACACAAGCAGGTCCTCCTGCGCCTCGTCGTCCTGTTCTTCGGCGATCTGCTCGCTGGCGACAAATCGAAATGATCGGTCAACCAGCAGTTGAGTATCGACCGCCTCCAAGCAGCGCTGGCAGGTCAAGGGCAGCGCTGCCTGCGCCTTGAGGTGCAGCCAGATCTGCGGCTGCCCCTGCCCGTCTGCACGCTCCTGCGCACTGGCCGACCATTGCACCGTTGCACCCGCCCCAAGTTCCGGGGATTCCTGGGCCAAGCGGGCGAATCTCCGCAGCGGATCTCGGCCCGCCAACTGGCTCGCCGACCGAACCAGGCTGCGCAGGTCTAAGCGCGAGGGCACATGTTGATCCTTCATGGCACCAGTGTAAGAGAATCGGCGCATGCAAGACCCCATGCACATTCCGGCAAGTCGATCGCTCATCCTCGGTTCCAGCTCGCCGTACCGGCGCGAGCTGCTGGCGCGCCTGCGCCTGCCGTTTGAGGTGCTCGCCCCGGAGGTCGAAGAGGCGCAGCAGGACGCCGAATCGCCCCGGCAACTGGCCT
>CAISIP010000609.1 GCA_903885415.1 uncultured beta proteobacterium | reverse complement strand
GAACACCGGGCGCAGCCGGAAGCTGTCGAGGTACTCCTCCAGCGCGGCGCGGGTGCCCGAGCCGGGCTCGCGAACGATGAAGGCCTCGCGCGCCAAGGCATCGGCGCGCACATGCTCGGCCGCCGCGAACGGGTGGCCTGACGCGGTGACCAGCACATGCGGGTGCATCGCGAAGGGCTCGGCCCGGTGCGGCGAATCCTTGGGGGGCCGGCCCATGATCGACAGGTCCACCTCGTTGGCCTGCATCATCGCCACCAGCTGCTCGCGCCCGCCCAGGCGCAGCCTCACCTCGACCGCCGGATGCTCGGTGTGGAACTGGGCCAGCAACTGGGGCAGGAAGTACTTGGCCGAGCTGACCATGCCTACCGTCAGCAGGCCGGATTCGACACGCTTGAAGCGTGCCATCGCGTCGTCGGCCTCCTTCAGCGTGCCCAGCAGGCGGCGCGCATAGACCAGGAAATACTCGCCCGCGGTCGATAGCGACAGCCGCCGTGCGGCGCGGTCGAACAGTGGCAAGCCGACTTGGCGCTCGACTTCCTTGATCTGCATCGACACCGCCGGCGGCGTCAGGTGCAGGGCCTCGGCGGCGCGCTGCACGCTGCCCAGCCGCGCCACTTCGGCAAACACACGCAACTGGCGGAAGGTGACGTTCATCGCTGGACCGGGCTCGAAGCCGTATGAGATAAGGAAAAGCTTAAGTCAAAGCCAATAATGTCTAACTTTACCTTATTCTAGAAGGACCTTAGAGTTCACCCACGCCGCAGTTCACACCCCCAGCCGCAGGCCCCCCAGGCCGACCAAGGAGACCCCTTTGAACCATCCGCAAGAAGCCGCCATCCTCGCGACCCTGGCCAGCGCCCAGGCCGAAGGGCCCATTCTGGACAAGAAGCAGCGCTACAGCGCCGGGGTGCTCAAGTACCGCCAGATGGGCTACTGGGACGGCGACTATGTTCCCAAGGATACCGACACGCTGTGCCTGTTTCGCATCACGCCGCAGGACGGGGTCGATCCGGTCGAGGCGGCGGCGGCGGTGGCTGGCGAATCGAGCACCGCGACTTGGACGGTGGTGTGGACCGACCGCCTGACGGCCTGCGATAGCTACCGCGCCAAGGCCTACAAGGTCGAGCCGGTACCGGGCATCCCCGGCCAGTATTTCGCCTGGGTGGCCTACGACATCATCCTGTTCGAGGAAGGCTCGATCGCCAACATCACCGCCAGCCTGATCGGCAATGTGTTCTCGTTCAAGCCGTTGAAGGCGGCGCGGCTGGAAGACATCCGGATGCCGGTGGCGCTGGTCAAGACCTTCAAGGGCCCGCCCACCGGGCTGATTGTCGAGCGCGAGCGGCTCGACAAGTTCGGTCGCCCGCTGCTGGGTGCCACCACCAAGCCCAAGCTGGGCCTCTCCGGTCGCAACTACGGCCGGGTGATCTACGAGGGCCTGAAGGGCGGGCTGGACTTCATGAAGGACGACGAAAACATCAACTCGCAGCCCTTCATGCACTGGCGCGACCGCTTCCTCTACGTGATGGACGCGGTCAACAAGGCGAGTGCGGCCACCGGCGAGGTCAAGGGCAGTTACCTGAACGTCACCGGCGCGACGATGGAAGACATCTACGAGCGCGCCGAGTTTGCCAAGGAACTGGGTTCGGTGGTGATCATGCTCGACCTGGTGATAGGCTGGTCGGCGATCCAGAGCATGGCCAACTGGGCGCGCAAGAACGACATGATCGTGCACATGCACCGCGCCGGCCACGGCACTTACACAAGGCAGAAGAACCATGGCGTGAGCTTCCGGGTGATGGCCAAGTGGTTGCGCCTGGCCGGTGTCGACCACCTGCACACCGGCACGGCGGTGGGCAAGCTCGAAGGCGATCCGATGACGGTGCAGGGCTACTACAACGTCTGCCGCGACAGCTACACCCTACAAGACCTGCCGCGCGGCCTGTTCTTCGACCAGGACTGGTGCGACATGCGCAAGGTGATGCCAGTGGCCTCGGGCGGTATCCATGCCGGCCAGATGCACCAGTTGATCGGCTTGTTCGGCGACGACGTGATCCTGCAGTTCGGTGGCGGCACGATAGGCCACCCGGCCGGCATCCAGGCCGGCGCGGTGGCGAACCGGGTGGCGCTGGAGGTGATGGTCAAGGCGCGCAACGAGGGCCGCGACATCCTCGTCGAAGGGCCGGAGATCCTGCGCACCGCGGCCCGCTTCTGCACCCCGCTGCAGCAAGCACTCGACACCTGGGGCGACATCAGCTTCAACTACGCCTCCACCGACACCAGCGACTACGCTGTCACGCCCTCGGTTGCCTGAAGGACAAACACACCATGATGACCAACCCCACCGGCCGTATCACCCAGGGCCAGTTCAGCTTCCTGCCCGAGCTGAGCGACGCCGAAATCGCGCTGCAGATCGCCTACGGCCTGGCCAAGGGCTATGCCTGGAGCATCGAGTACACCGACGATCCGCACCCGCGGAACACTTATTGGGAGATGTTCGGCATGCCGATGTTCGATCTCACCGATGCCGCGGGCGTGATGCTCGAACTCGCCAACTGCCGCGCCACCTTCCCCCACCACTACATCCGGCTGATGGCCTTCGACTCGACCCGCAACATCGAGAGCATTGCGATGAGCTTCATCGTCAACCGGCCGCCGAATGAGCCTGGCTTCCGTCTGGTGCGACAGGAGATGGCTGGCCGCACGATGCGCTACACGGTGCACAGCTACGCCACCAACAAGCCCGAGGGCGAAAGGTATTGACGCCCATCCCGTAGCGTCTTCGGTCCGGCAAAGCCGGATCCGCGGCGCCCGCTTGGCAACCTGACCCCGGACCTGCAGCTCGACCATGGCAAATCCCACTTACTCGATCCCCGGTACGGCGATCGCCCCGGCGGCGGCGTTGGCGCCCATGGCCGCGCCCACCACCGTGGGCGAGGTGCTGGCGCAGAGCCAGGTGATGGCGGTGATCGACGAACTCGACCGCGACCTGGTCGGGCTGGTGCCGGTCAAGGCCAGGATCCGCGACATCGCCGCGCTGCTGGTGATCGCCAAACTGCGCGAGCAGTTCGGCATGGCTGCGGCCATGCCCTCGCTGCACATGTGCTTCTCGGGCAACCCGGGCACCGGCAAGACCACGGTGGCGCTGCGCATGGCGCAGATCCTGCACCGGCTGGGCTATGTGCGCAAAGGCCATGTCGTCAGCGTGACGCGT
>CAISIP010000608.1 GCA_903885415.1 uncultured beta proteobacterium | reverse complement strand
CATTGCCCGCACCATAGGAATTCGAACTCACCATCGCGCCCCCCAGAACCTCCATCGCACCCGTCACATGCACATGCACCGCCCCAGCGGCCCCGGAAGCTTCGCCCGATACGGTGTCGCTCGCAATACCCGTGTAATTCAACCCGCCTTGCCCGTCGATGCGCAGACTCCCCGCCATCACCGACACATCGCCGGCCTTGGCTGCACCCGAAGACTCTGAACCGAGCCAGGCGCCATTGAGCACCTTCATTGCGCCGCTCGCATTTTGGGTCGCCAGCCCGGCAGTCGAAACCTCACCCGCTGCCGCACCAAAAGCGACGACGAGCGTGCTGCCACTGCCGTTGCTCAGCGAGCCGCCATCAAGGGTTACATCGCCTGCGACGACGCTGAGCGCCTTGTCGCGGTTTTCCAGCCTTGCGCCTGCGCTGAGCTCTACCGCGCCACGGCCAGCACCCAGAAAACCGAAAGCCTGCGGCTCGGCGCTGGAGAAGCTGCTGGTCTTGCTCTTGTCGGCGTAGAAGTTGCCATCCGCAAACTTCAGGTAGCTCGCCGTGCTGACGTGAAACCCGCCGGGCACATCGATCGACGCGCCCGCGCCAAATACGACGCCCGCTGGGTTGATGAACCAAAAGCCAGGGCTGCCCGCCGCCGCAGCCAGCCTCAAAGGTCCGTTGATGATGGACACGCTGCCCCCGGTGACCCGGCTGATGACGTTGGACACGCCGGCGCTGGTGGTCGTGAAGCTTGCGGATTCACCGGCGTGGAGGTTGAAGTCGCTGAAGCTGTGAAACAGGTTCGTCCCCGACAGCCGCCCCAATGACTGCGCGATGGTGTAGGCCCCGCCCGGGGCGAGGGTTTGCGCCGCCGGCCCCACCGAGCCGTCGCTTCGGATCTGCGCCGATGCCGGCGCCATCAGCCCGATCGCGGCCGCAACCGCTGCACAGGTCGGCCATCTGGATCGGCTTGCGGGTCGTGGCATAGGCATGAGACGCCGTGGCCGGTTATTGCCAGTTCCCGACCAGCGTGAAAGGCGCCCAGTAAAAAGGGTGGCCGGTGGCGGCGTCGCGCAGCAGCGCCACCTGCGCCTGTCGCAGCGCCGCCGCCTTGCCAAACCCTTTTGCCGCAAAGCCGGAATAGAAATGGGCCATAACTTGCTGCGCAGCATCGTCGACCACAGGCCACAGCGTTCCTAGCACGCTGCGCGCACGGGCCTTGATCGCGGCCCCCGAAAATCCCAGTGGCGCGCGGTCGTTGCCCTCTGCCGTCTCGCAGGCCGACAGTGTCAACAGATCGATCGGCGCGCGCTTGAAGTTATCGGAGCGCAGGATCGACTGCAGACCATTCATGCTTAGGACATCGTCCGACGCGAGTATGAAGCTGGAGCCGGCGTCGCCGCCGAATACGCCGTGCGACGCAATGTGCAGGATGCGGTAGTTGCCTGTGGTGGCTTCCTTGCTGAATCGCTGCACGGTGAACTCGTTGTTGAGCAGGCGCGTTCCGCCCAGCGTGCGCCCCAGCGCGCTCAGCTCACCTTCCACACCCGGCAGCAGCAGCGCCTCGCGCATGGCGGAGCGTCTCTCGGCCGCGCTCTTATCCTGCAGATTTGCCCTCGCCACCTGCGCAATACCCAGCAGCTTGGCCGGGTCGAGTTTTTCAAGGACCGCTCCAGGCTCGGACAGCCCTACGACCAGCGAGGACATGACCGCGCCCTGCGAGACGGTCTGATCGGTCATGCTCATGCCGGTCACCGTGCCAAGGGCGAATTTTTCGACCAGGAACTGCTTGCCATCGTGCAGCGCGGCAAACGGTATCGGGCGCAAAAACCCTTCGGAGGCAATCACCAGGGTGCTGATTTGCGCCGCAGCGAGCTCGCCGTGCACAGGACGCAACAGCAGGTTGTAGAGTTGCTGCGCCGGGCTCAGGTAGTCGTCGCTGTCGTAACTGCGCAGGCCGTCGGCCATGTCAGCCGCCAGCCGCTGCAGAACACCCGCACCGGTACGGACCGTGCGGTACGAGGCGCCGCTGCCCGATTTGAGCAGCAGCTCAAGCCGATCCTCCAATACCAAGGGATAGAGAACCGCGACGCCGGCGGGAAGGCTTTGCTGATCCGCGGTGGCAGAAAGTACGGCACAGCGCTCGCCCAGGTAATCCTGCAGTTCGGCCTGACGGCTGAGCTCCAGCATACCGATGGCCTGGGCCGCGGCCAACTGTCGTTCACTCGCAGAGCCTCCTTGCTGGCGCTGCAGGATCAGGTCGGCCAGCCCCACATAGATCGGGCGCAGCAGGCTGGCAAAAGAGGTCTTTCCGCCGTCGACCTCGATCGGCAAGTCCTGGCGCAATGCTTCGAGTTGGGCCGCCGCCCGGTGCATTGCCGCCAGGGCTTCGTCTACCCGTCCGGCGGCCTTGAGCAGCCTGCTTTGCCTCCATTCAAGCCGCACGACGATGTCCTGCACCAGGCCCAAGGGCGCGCTGGATGCGGTGTGCAGCGCACGCTCGCTCAGGGCCCGGGCGTCGTCGGCGCGATGGCTGTCCTCATAGAGTTGGGCCAGCGCGTCCAACGCCTCCACCAAGAGGCGCGCCGACCCGCTAGCCTGGGCATCACCGATGGCGTCGCTATAGGCTGCGTAGGACAGCGCGAGGCCGTCTTGCCCCATCGCAGCGGCTTGCTGCGCAAAATTGAGCAGGTAGCGCGATCGGGTCGCCGGTTCGGCGAGCCCGCGTATGCGCGCCAGGAGGTCCGCCGACAGGGGTGCTTTCCCGCTTGCTGGCGCCAGCCGCGCCAGGTTCAGCTGCGCCAGCAGGTCGACCTCGGGGTCGCCCGAGCCAAGGCTGCGGGCCTCCTGGTAGAAACGGGTTGCCCCGACCCTGTCGTTCAGTGCCAGCGCCAAGTTGCCGAGGTCGTTGGCAACACCCGCCTTGTGGTGGCCATCCATGCCCGCGTAGGCTTCACGCAAGGCATTCCCCGCCTGGTCCAGGCGGCGCGCCTGCAGCAGGCTCGCGCCAAGGGCGGCGTTGGCCAGCAGGCGCTCTGGCGGACCGGCGGCGCTGTCTCGCGCGGCTGTCAAAGCGTCAACGGATTCGATCAGGCTGCCGGCCTGCCGCGCCTCGATGCCGCGCGCGAGCAGAAGGTTCCAGTCCGGCGGGCTGGCCAAGCTCCCGGCGCTCGCGCACAGCAGCGCCGCACCTGTGGCGATCGCAAATATGACGCTGTGGAGTAGAAACTGCAGAACTTGCACGAACCGGGCGGACGGTGTTCGTCAGGCTGCAAGTGTGGCGCAAGCGGGCTACTGGGCCATGGCTGCCAGCACCCGGTCGTCCGGACGCTCGCTGGCCAGCGCCTGCCACAGCCGCCTGGCCTCGTCGACGGCCCCGGCCTCGCGCAGCTGTGCCGCGTACAGCACCTTGCGGTTAAAGGGTGCATCCGGCTCGGGCTTGAGCAGTTCCAGATTGGCGATGGCCTGTGCGGTGGCGACGGTGAACCGGGCCGACGAGTCCGACAGCTTTCCGTCCGGACCCATCGCCTCGACTCGCCAGGCATAAGGCTCTCCCGCCTGCAGCGCGTGGCTGGCCGGGACCGTGACCTCGGTCTGGGCAGTGCTCAACTCCCACACCAACGACCCATCGAGCCTTGATAGGGACAGCTTGTAGCCCACCGCCGACGCGGCCGGCTTCCACCGCATGCTGGGCAGCAAGGTGACAACCGCCGTGCGCACCGGCGCCACCAGTTCCGGAAAGCGGGCTGCCGGTGCTCCGCGCATCACGAGCGTCGCCTGGGCCAGTTTCCCGGTAGCGACGCGCACTTCTGCCAGGTTATTGGCCGGCAATGCCTTGTCTGGCACCGGTTTTCCATCTGCAGCCTTCGGGCCGCTGGCCGAGCTCGTATAGACATGGGGCCCCGCCAGAATATATTCCCGGCCGGTTGCAAGGTCCACCACCACCAGCTTGGCGCCGGCGGCGACTTGCAGGCGCGCATCGTCGGGGATTTGCGCCAGCGTTCCCACCGCCTTGCCATTCATTTCGACTTTGCCAATGGCTTCGGTCACCAGCATGCCCGCCATCAGCGGCGCCATCGCCATTGCAAATAAGGCAGCGGCCATCGCTTTAAACAGTAATTTCATGGTCGCCCTTCAGGTTGCCTGCTTCCAGCCAAAAATATCGATGTCCGATCGCCCCTTGACGGCACGCTTGCCGAGGTCGACAAAATCTTCGACCTCTGGCAACAACGCGCGCACGGTGGCCGAAACAATAACCGGGTATCCCGATCCCTTGGAGAGCCCCTCGAGTCTTGCCGTTGCGTTGACGGTGTCGCCAATCGCCGAATACTCGTGGCGGTCCTTGGAGCCGATGTAGCCAAGAAAGGCTTCGCCGTAATGCAGCCCGACCCCGATACTTAGTCTAGCGCCATTTTGGGCCGCCTGTTCCTGATTCAGTTCGTCGAGTTCGCGCAGCATATCGGTCGCCGCCCCGAATGCGTCCTGGCAGGGGTTGGCAAGGTCGCGCGGCGCTCCAAAAAAAGCCATGATCCCGTCGCCCATGAATTTGTCGACAGTGCCGCCATGGCGATGCACGCAGGCGACCATGCGCTCAAAATAGCGGTTCAGCAGCTCGGTGACTTGCTGTGGCGGAAGGTGCTCGCTTAGGGTGGTGAAGTCGCGAATATCAGAAAACAGCAGGCAGACATTGCGACGCTCGCCAGCCAGATCAGGTGCCAGCCGACCGGTCAATATTTCGTCGAGAACACCAGGGCTGACCAGCCCGCCAAAAGCCAAGCGCAGCCGGCGCCTTTCCGCAGCGCTTTG
>CAISIP010000607.1 GCA_903885415.1 uncultured beta proteobacterium | reverse complement strand
CGCAGTTGTAATAGTCCTTGCTTCGCTCGCCTTGGCTGCGTGCGGGGGTGGCGGCGACGGCGCGCCGGCCAATGCGGCGTTATCAGCAATCGCCCTCGGCTCCCCGCCCCCCGACGGCGCTGGCGGAGCCGACCCGGGCGCTCCCGCAGGTGACTCCATGGGCAACTCGAACGACATGTGATGGCCCCACGGCCGCTAGCCAGCGGCGACGCGGCTGGCCGCATAGGGCCGCTGAACCGACTCAGCCAGCGATCAGGTATTGCATCTTGTCCTTGCCGTCGAGCCAGCGCGGAGCCTTGCCCCTGCCGGTCCACTCCTTGCCGGACAAGGGGTCGCGGTATTTTGCCGCTACCTTGCTGGCCTTCATCCGCGTCTTTGTTCCGCGGCTGCCGGTCTCAAAGACATCTTTTTGCGTCAGGCCGTGCGCTTCGATCAACGAGCGCACCTGTCGGATCGCGTCCGATAATTCCCGGCTGCGCGTTTCTGCGATTTGTTTTTCCAGCGCTTCTTTTTGCGCCATCAAGTCTTTAAGAGTGGTCATGGTAGGCCTGGTTAATATAAAGACCCGATTGTAGCGAGCGCCTGGCAATATCGCGTACGGTAGGAGTTCACGAAAGCGGGAATTTCCTAGTGATGCTCAAGAGCCTAGTTGTGCGAATCGCTGCCTGCTACCATGCGGCGATTCACAGCTGCAAGTGCTCGCGCCATCTAAGAAAAGGAAAACCTGTGCGCATTAACATTGTCCTGAGCTTGCTGATGGCATTGGCTTGCGGCGCTGCCAGCGCGCTGTCACTGAGTATCCCCAAGACCCTGATTGACAAGGCTGTGCAGGCCAAGTTTCCGCGCGAGAAGCTGAGCATCCGTCTCGACAATCCGGTCACCAAGTTCGGCAAGGATAGTCAGAAGATCGAACTCTGTGGCAACTGGGCCAGCAAGCTGCCGAGCAGGGCCGGCGATTTTTGCATTAATTTTCATCCGCTTTGGAACAAGGCCAAGGGCGACATCGAAATATCAAAGGTGCAACTTCTCAAGTTGAGCACGAGCGAGGGCAGTGAAGTGCCCAAAGCGATCGAGGCTTTGCTCAACAACACCGTGCTGACCCTGCTCGACGGGATCAGCGCGTACCATGTCCCGGACCTGGTGGGCAAGCACATCGAGGCTATCGAGGTGCAGGAAAGCAGTTTTAAGCTGCTGTTTTGAGGCGGCCTCAGATGTCGCGATCCAGCAGTTGTTCCGCCAGGCTCAGCAGGCAATTGGTGTAAGGGCCCGGCGCCAACGCTTGCGCAAAGGCGATGGCGCGTCGCGCTTCCTGAGCGGCCGCGTGGCGCGAAAATTCCAGCGCGCCGGTCGTGGTGACAATATCGATCACCTGGTCGAGCAAATCGGTCGAGCCGGTTTCGAGGGCCGACTGGATCACCGCCTTTTGTGCTGGCGTGCCGCGCTGCATGGCCGCTATCAGGGGCAAGGTGTTCTTGCCCTCGCGCAAGTCGTCGCCCAGGCTTTTTCCCATCACCTCGGCGTCGCCCGCGTAGTCGAGCACGTCGTCTATCACCTGAAATGCGGTTCCAAGTGCCTGGCCGTATTGCGCGCACGCTGCTTCGAGTTCGGGGGAAGCGCCAGCCAGGATGGCCCCGACCCGGGCGCTGGCTTCGAACAGCTTGGCCGTCTTCGATCGCACCACCGCCAGGTAGCCGGCTTCGTCAAGCTCCGCATTGTGCATGTTCATCAACTGCAACACCTCGCCCTCGGCGATCACGTTGGTCGCGTCGGCCAGTACCTGCATGATGCGCATGTCGCTGGCTTCGACCATCATCTGGAAGGCGCGCGAGTACAGGAAGTCGCCGACCAGAACGCTCGCCGGATTTCCGAAAGTTTCGTTGGCGGTGGCGTTTCCGCGGCGCAACGCTGAGCCGTCGACCACGTCGTCATGCAACAGGGTCGCGGTGTGGATGAACTCCACCACCGCCGCCAGGTTGAAGCGCCGCTCGCCCCGGTAGCCAAGTGCGCCGCAGGTAAGCAGCAGCAGCGAGGGCCGCAGCCGCTTCCCGCCAGCGGCGATGATGTGGCGTGACACCTGCCCGACCAGCGGAACGCCTGACGCGAGCCGCCGGCTGATCACCGCGTCGACCATGCGCATGTCCTGGGCGATCACATCCAGACAGGGCATTGAAGGGGGTGAATGAACTTGCAAGTCGTGGCGCTCTGCGATTTCGGCCGATTATAGGAAGTCGTATAGCCCCGCCAGAGGTCGGTTGCAGCGCGTCGATGGCAAGACGCCCCAGAGCTGCTATAATTTTGGGCTCTGCCTAAATTTTCTTGCAGAGTCCAAACAAAGAGGTCCCTATGTACGCGGTCATAAAAACCGGTGGCAAACAGTATCGCGTTGCTGCTGGCGAAAAAATTAAAGTAGAACTGATTGCTGCGGATGTAGGCCAAGAGATTGTGCTTGACCAGGTTCTTGCGGTCGGCAACGGCGCCGAGATTCGGGTGGGCACTCCCCTGGTTTCCGGCGCGACGGTTACGGTTACGGTGATGGCGCACGGCAAGCACGACAAGGTCGGCATTTTCAAGATGCGCCGTCGCAAGCACTATCAAAAGCGCCAGGGTCATCGCCAGCAGTTCACAGAACTGCAAATTGGCGCGATCGTCGGCTGATGCAATTGCGGTGGCGAGCCATTGGCAACGCCGCCGACTGACTGGAGAAAAAAATGGCACAGAAAAAAGGCGGCGGCTCTACGCGCAACGGGCGCGATTCGAAGCCCAAAATGCTTGGCGTGAAGGCTTTCGGCGGTGAGGCGATCAGCGCTGGAGCGATCATTGTCCGTCAGCGTGGGACCAAGTTCCACCCCGGCGCCAATGTCGGTATCGGAAAGGACCATACCTTGTTTGCGCTGACAGCAGGAAGCGTGTCCTTCTCGGTGCGGGGCGCGCTGAATAAGCATACGGTGAGCATTACCCCGGTCTGAGGGGAGCTTCGCCCCGGAAGAAAACCCCGCGCCGAACGCGGGGTTTTTCGTTTATAAGGATGTCAGCGTGTTCCGATGTGTGCCAGTGGCCCCATGAGTTCAACCCATGAAGTTTGTAGACGAAGCCTTTATTGACATCGCAGCCGGGGACGGCGGTGCGGGTTGCGTGTCGTTTCGCCACGAGAAGTACAAGGAGTTTGGCGGCCCCAACGGTGGCGACGGTGGTCGCGGCGGCCATGTCTTCGCGGTCGCCGATGTCAACCTCAATACGCTGGTCGATTTTCGGTTTTCGCGCCGACATGAAGCCCGGCGCGGCCAGCATGGCATGGGGTCGGATATGTTCGGAGCGGCCGGCGACGACATTACGCTGAAGAGGCCGGTCGGGACCGTCATCACCGACGCCGAGACCGGCGACGTTCTTTATGAACTGCTGACGCCGGGTGAGGT
>CAISIP010000606.1 GCA_903885415.1 uncultured beta proteobacterium | reverse complement strand
CTTGCAAAGGCGGTGTCGTCGACCAGCAAGTTGGCCTCGCGTGCCAGCAGCAGGCTCAGCGGGTCCAGATTAGAAGAGCCCACCGTCGCCCAGTGTCCGTCGATCACCGCCACCTTGGCGTGCAGGAAGCTCGCCGCGTATTCGTGGATTTCGACGCCCGCCGTCAGCAAGGCGCTGTAGACCGGCCGCGAGGCGTGGTAGGGCAGGAAATACTCGTAACGGCCCTGCAGCAGCAGGCGCACGCGCACGCCACGACCGGCGGCGTGCACCAGGGCCTTGCGCAAGCGGGCGCCAGGCAGGAAATAGGCGTTGGCGATGACCACTTCCTTGCGCGCCTCGCCAATGGCCTTGAGGTAGGCGCGCTCTATGCGGGTGCGGTTGCGCAGGTTGTCGCGCAGTACCAGTTCTGCGCGCGCCCCGTGGCTGGGTCGGCTTTCGGAACGACGGGTATCGGCGGCCGCGTTTGGCCCACTCTCACCGATGGCTACGGACGCGCGCAACGAAGCCTGCAGCGCCCGCCAGGCCGCCGGAAATTCGCGGCCACGCACCTGAGAGGCCAGTGTCAGGCGCGACCAGAACCGGGTCATGGCGTGCGCCATGTCGTGCACCAGTGGGCCGGTCACGCGCACCGCAAAGTCCAGCCGTGGCTGGCTGAGTGCGCCGTGGTTGGGGTCGACGAAGTCATCCAGCAGGTTGATGCCGCCGCAATAGGCGACGCGGTCATCGACCACGCAGAGCTTGCGGTGCAAGCGCCGCCAGCGGCTCGGGATCAGCAGCCCAAAGTGGCCCAGGGGAAGAAATATGCGCCATTGAACGCCGGCGCGGTCAAAGCGATCACGCCAAGGCGCCGGAAGTTGCGGCGTTCCGACGCCGTCGACGGTGACAAAAACCTGCACGCCCCGGACGGCTGCGCGTTCCATGGCCGCGGCGACCTGGCGTCCCGAAGCATCAAAATTGAAGATGTAGGTCTCCAGCCGGACCTCGTGCACGCTGGCGTCGATCGCTGCCACCAGGGACGCAAAATATTCCTGCCCGCCTTGCAACAGCTCCAGCTCATGGGAATCGCGCAGACGTTGCATGCTCGTTCCAAGCCGCTAATCAGGCAGCGCAAACTCGGCCACCAATGGCAGGTGGTCCGACATGCGCCACCAGATCCGTCCACGCGGGACCTGCACGCGCAGCGGCTGCATGCCGCGTGCGAAAACATGGTCGAGTTGGACCAGGGGGAAACGCGCTGGGAAGGTGGGCTGACGCCCTGCCTGAAAGGTCTGCAGTCCCTGAGTGGCGAATTCGCGCTGCACCAAGGTTCCCCAGTCGTTGAAGTCACCGGCCACCAGCAGCGCGGTGTTCGGGGGAACCTCGCGCGCAATGAAGCGCTGCAGCTGCGCGAGCTGGCGTTCGCGGCTGGCGCGTATCAGCCCGAGGTGAACCACAACCACATGGACCGGGCGTCCGTGGACCAGCAGTTCCGAGTGCAGCAGGCCACGCTGTTCAAAACGGTGGTCCGACATGTCCTCATGCTGGTGGGTGATCACGGGCCAGCGCGACAGCATTGCGTTGCCGTGCTCGCCATGGCGTGTCACGGCGTTGGTCCGGTAGACCGCCACATAGCCTTCGGGCGCCAGGAAATCAGCCTGCGGCAGATCCGGCCAGCGCGGGAAGCGACGGGCCCCGCTGCGATGGATCTTGCGCACCTCCTGCAGGCAGACAATGTCAGCGTCGAGTTGCTCGACCGCGTGTCCCAGGTTGTGGATTTCGAGTCGCCGCTGCGGCCCCATTCCCTGCACCCCCTTGTGGATGTTGTAGGTGACGACGCGGACCAGCGCCAAGGCTAGTGCTCCGGCATCTGCAGGCGCGGCAACAGCAAAATCGCCTCCGCATTGGAAGGCGAAAAGCAGGCTTCGGCGGCCTCGCGCCAGGGCAGCCACCGGTACGCGACGTGCTCGCGCAGGCTCAGGCTGACCGGTACACGCTCAGGAACCTGCAGCCCAAACAGGTGCTCGGTATTGCGCTCAACGCCCGGCGCATAGCGGTGGCGCCACCGGGGATAAATATCGTAGATGTTCTCAAGCTGCCAATCAACCAGTCGGTCCTGCAGCGCCGAGCCGGGCCGGCAATCGATGCCGGTCTCCTCCAGCACCTCGCGTGCAGCGCTTTCGGCCCACGACTCCTGCGCCTGGTCCTTGCTGCCGGTGACGGACTGCCAGAACGCGTCCGCATCGGCGCGGCGGATCAACAGCACCTCCAGTGCCGGGGTATGGATCACCACCAGTACGGATTGGGGGATCTTGAATGGAAGGGCCATGGCGACACGCGCGCTCGACGCGCGCGCCCATTTTGCATCATGGCAGACGCCCGGATCAGGTCGGCGCTGCCGTCCGCAGGCGTATATGCAGTTCACGCAACTGCTTTTCATCCACCGCCGAAGGCGCCTGCGTCAACAGGCACTGGGCGCGCTGCGTCTTGGGGAATGCAATCACGTCGCGAATCGATTCCGCGCCTGTCATCAGCGTGACAATGCGGTCCAGTCCGAAAGCCAGCCCGCCATGCGGTGGCGCGCCGTACTGCAGCGCGTCGAGCAGGAAGCCGAACTTGAGCTGCGCCTCCTGTGGGCTGATCTTCAGCGCGTCAAAAACCTTTTGCTGCACGTCGGCGCGGTGGATACGTACCGAGCCACCCCCCATTTCCCAGCCGTTGAGGACCATGTCGTAGCCCTTGGAAATGCACTTCTCGGGAGCGCTGACCATCCAGTCCTCGTGACCGTCCTTCGGCGCGGTGAACGGGTGGTGCGTCGCGGTATAGCGTTGTGCCTCCTCGTCGTATTCGAACATCGGGAAATCGACCACCCACAGAGGACGCCAGCCGGCGCTGAACAGGCCGTTGTTGCGTCCGAAGTCGCTCAGGCCAATCTTGACGCGCAGCGCGCCGATGGCGTCGTTGACTATCTTCTCCTTGTCGGCGCCAAAGAAGATCAGATCGCCGTTCTGGGCACCGGTGCGCTCGAGCAACCCCGCAATCGCCCGATCGTGCAGGTTCTTGACAATCGGGCTCTGCAGGCCGGGCCAGCGCGCCGCCGTGTCGCCGGCACCCGCTGCCGCATCGTTGACCTTGATATAGGCCAGGCCCTTGGCACCATAAATCTTCACGAACTCGGTGTAGGCGTCTATCTCGCCGCGGCTCAGGCCCGCGCTCTCGCGGGCGCCGCCGGGTATGCGCAGACCCGCCACCCGACCGCCCTTGGCCTTCGCGGCGCCAGAGAAGACCTTGAAGTCCACATCGACCATCAGGTCGGTGAGTTCGGTAAATTCCAGATTCACCCGCAGGTCGGGTTTGTCCGACCCGAAACGGGCCATCGCCTGCGCATAGGGCATCACCGGAAAGTCGCCCAGGTCCACGCCCATCGCATTGCTGAAAACCGTGGTGATCATCGACTGGGTGAGCGCACGAATTTCCTCCTCCTCCAGAAACGATGTTTCGATATCGATCTGGGTGAATTCTGGCTGGCGATCAGCGCGGAGGTCTTCGTCGCGAAAGCACTTTGTAATCTGGTAGTAGCGGTCGTATCCGGACACCATCAACAACTGTTTGAACAACTGTGGCGATTGCGGAAGCGCGAAAAAATGTCCGGCGTGCACCCTGCTGGGCACCAGATAGTCGCGCGCGCCCTCTGGCGTGGACTTGGTCAGCATCGGCGTCTCGATGTCGATGAAGCCGTTGGCGTCCAGAAACTTGCGCACCTCCATCGACACCCGGTAGCGCAGCTTCAGGTTGTTCTGCATATACGGCCGGCGCAAATCCAGCACGCGGTGCGTCAGGCGCGTCGTTTCGCTCAAATTGTCGTCGTCGAGTTGGAACGGCGGCGTCACCGAAGGGTTGAGAACGGTGAGCTCATGGCAAAGCACCTCGACCTTGCCGCTGGTCAGGTTGTCGTTGGTGGTGCCCGCTGGACGCGCGCGCACCAGCCCGCGGATCTGGATGCAAAACTCGTTGCGCAGGCCTTCGGCACGCGCAAAGGTTTGGGCCCGGTCAGGGTCGCAGACCACCTGCACATGGCCCTCACG
>CAISIP010000605.1 GCA_903885415.1 uncultured beta proteobacterium | reverse complement strand
CGTGGCGCCGCGTGCGCCAAACTGGCCCATGTTCCAGACCTGCGTCTCACCGGGGCGGATGCGGATGATCGGATTCATCTGGCCGTTGACCCGCTTCTGCCAGCCGTCGGTGTAGCCATCACCAGAATAAGTGCTGGTGCCAGGACTACCAATCAACTCTTTATACTGGCCATTGACGGAGATATTGACCTCCGAGAAAACCAAATTCACCTGTTTGAGCGTGTCCTTGTACTGAGGCCACGGCTCAAGTGGGTTGCCGACCATGATCATGCCGGCCAGGCCACCCTCAACCTGCTTCTTGGACACCTCGTGTACGTGCGGGTGATACCAGTTGGCACCTACGCTATTTTCGTATGTGGAGATCGGAATGCTAACGTCTACCGTTTCGCCTGGCTTGATATGGACGTAGACATTATCCCCTTGGCTCAGGTCGGGCGTATGCGAACCGTGGTAGTGGAAATTGGTCTGAAAGACCGGATCGGTGGGATCGTTGTTCCCGGCAAGATCATTTGTGAGGTGGAGCTTGAGCGTGTCGCCGCTATTTATTTGGAGCATCGTGCCCGGAAAGCCTGCCGAGTACGACGTGCCGTAGGCGTCGAACTGGTAGGCCATGGCGTAGGAGTTGTAGTCACGGTCATCATCCGGGAGGCTGCTGTAGACTTGTTGCCCGCCGTAGAGGATCGGATTGGATGTAAAGCCCGCCGTGACCATCTTCACATCGGCCTCGAGCACGCCATTCTGGCTCCTGATCACGTCCAACGGCCGCAGTTCTGCCTGCTGGAGTTCAAAGCCTCCCGCCGGAAAAATGACGCTGCTCGCTTTCATCACCTGGCTGCTCGCGTTCATCACCTGTACGGAGTTTGCCGATGGCTGACTGATGCCGACGGCATTCCGGGCGACGACTTTGATCACAAACGCTTTGCCGTCGGGCAGGCCCGTGACGGTGCATGAGGTCGCGGTGATTGGCGAGCTTGGCCTAAACCGCGTCCATGACCCCGCAACACCGTTGTTGCTCGAATACTTCACCAGATATTCGGTAATTGCCGAGCTGCCGGTGCTGGCAGGAGCGGCCCACGTCACATCTAGTTGCGTGTTGCGGCTGATGGCCACTACCGCTGTCGGCCTGCTGGGCACGGCGGAAAGCATACCCATTGAGTTTTGGGAAACGAATGCCGCGATGTTTGAGTTGTCATTGGTCGAACTGGCAGACGAGCCACTGGATGCATGATTCACCGACATCATCTGCCGTGGCTCCAGCGACTCAAGGGAAGTCTGCTGGGCTGGAGGCCTTGGGCGACGACGGCGAGAGGAAACTCCGCGAGAATAACACCCATTCGTAAACGTCTTCTGAAATGCCCTTTTAAATGCTGCGACTGGCGAGTTGGATAGCGGCATCGACATTGGGAAATCCCTTCTCTTTCTTGATGGGTGCTGGCGAATGAGGGCGATAGAAAAAATATAGAGCGATGTCTCTGAATGTCAAGAAAAAAAGCACGGCATGTCCAGAGCACTTTAAGAAACCAGAGGATCTGATTTTTGGCTTCTTAGACTTTTCGAGACTCATTTGTGACGCAAACGACCAGCCATGGGGCCGAGTCAATCGGCTAAACGCCTAACTATAGAGGTACGCTTCTGTTATGGCAGTAGAGCTAAATCTAAGATATGTGTGCCAAGTATTAGGTTGGCTCTCTTTTTTCGCACCCGCGGGCGCGCACACTCAGAAGGCCGGATCTGCCGAACAGTGCGATCAGCGTTTCGCCGGGGCTGCCTTGAGGTAGACCGAAAGACAGCATGCGATTTCGTGCACCAGCGCCGGGATGGTCATCGGCACGCCGCTGACTTCCTGATCGTCGAACATCATCTGCTGGGCTAAAGCCGCAAACATCATCCGCCAGGCCACGTCGGTCGCGGTCTCCGGGTGGGCATGTGCGATCTCCTCGCGGTGGCTCAGCACGAGCGTGGTGAAGATGCTGGCGAACACCGCATTCGCCCGGATGCCCTGGGCCCGCAGGTTCGGGTCGGCCGAACGGTGGAGAACGAAGAAGCGGGCTGAATTGCGGTACTCTTGCGTGGCGGTGAAGACGTGCGAGAGGAACACCTCGATTGCGCCTGCCAAGGTCTTTTCGTTGCCGGCTGCTGCGACCGCCACGTGCGCGGCGCCTCCGAGCCGCAAGAGAAACCGCTCGTGCATGGCTCGGAGCAGGCCGTCGCGGTCGCCGAAGCGGCCGTAGAAGTTCCCGACCGATGTTTTCGCACGAGTTATGACGGCTTCCACAGAGAGGGCGTTATCCCCGCCCTCTGCGAAAATGGCCTCAGCGGCGTCAAGCATCCTGGCCATCGAAAGAATGCTGCGGGCTTGCTGCGGTTTACTGCCCATGCTCATGCTCAATGTGTTCTCTGGGTAATGATCCAGCCCGGGTCCAGCCCACGCGATTGCCGGAACGTTAGCAGGGGTGGGCAATCACGCACAAGACGTCTGGATAATCATCATTTGGATAGGAAACCAGCAGGATCCGACCGCATAGTGGCTTGGGCTACCGACGCCTCTAGGCGGGGCTAGTCTAGTGGGGGGCAAAACCCTAACAAAAATAGCGTCATTCATGCGGGCAGATCAACCGCCGCGTGTGTTTATTTCCCGCCGTTTGCGATACGTTGTGGAGCGTGGACGGTATCGAGGCCAATGTGTAGGGAGGTTGGGATGCCAGAGCGGAAGGTAGCCGTTGTGACAGGGTCTGCGACGGGCGTGGGCGCCGCCACGGTCCTGGGCCTGGCGCGCCGCGGGTATGACGTCGTCATTAACTACACGAAGAGCGAGGCGGATGCCTCGGCATCGGCCGCGGCCTGCGCCGAGGCTGGTGCCGACACGCTGTTGGTGCGGGCCGACGTGGCCGACGACGCCGCCTGCCGCAGCATGGTCGGTGCCGCGGTCGATCGCTGGGGACGCATCGACGCGTTGGTGAACAATGCGGGCCGCACGTCCATTGCCAGCATGGCGGGCTGGGAAGGGCTCGATGCGCAAGTCTTCCACGACATCTATGCCGTGAATCTGATCGGTGCCTTCCAAATGATCCGCGCCTGTGCGCCGGAGCTGAAGAGGGCTAGGGGGGCGATCGTCAACGTTTCGTCGATGGCCGGCGCGCTCGGGATCGGCACCTCGGCCCCCTACATCGCCTCCAAAGGAGCGCTCAACGCCCTTACCCTGAACGTGGCAAGGATGCTCGCACCGGATGTGCGGGTGAATGCCGTGTGCCCGGGTCTCATTCTCAGCCGTTGGTTTGCCAGCGGAGCCGGCGAGGGCGGCATGGAGCTGCTAAAGAGCCAATACGAACGGGCCGTTCCGCTGGAGCGGGCCAGCACTCCGGGGGAGGTTGCCGACGCGGTCATCTGGTTGATCGACGGTGCCGCATCGATGACGGGCGAACTGCTGCGGCTCGATTCGGGCATGCATCTCGGCAAGGGGTTGTCGGGGGATGGCACGGCCCCTTGAGTCCCCTGGCTCGCGTTGGCGGCGGATGCATCTCGAGGATAGGATCGGGCCCTGGCGGAATCCTTGAGGACAAGACGTGAAAATCAGCGTGGCGATCGTCGGTGGCGGGCCTGCGGGCCTGACGTTGGCTGCGGCGTTGGCCCAGCAGGGCGGGTTCGAGATCGCGGTTTTCGAACGTGCCGACGACCACTCTAGCGCCGAAACCTACAACCCCGATCGCAGCTACACGATCGACATTACGGGCCACGGTCTGCGTGCGGCACGCTTCATCGGCATCACCGACCGTTTCGATGCCGGGCTCATTCACTTCAAGGGGCTGAAGATCGCCCCCCACCCCTGGCTTCGTCGGCTCGGGGCTGGCTTCGCGGAGGAGCCGTACCACGGCAGGGGTTGGACGGGGAGCCGCGGTGACATCTGCCGCTGTCTTCAGGCCCATCTGTCTGAGCGGCATGCAGATTCCGTGGTCCTCCACTTCGGGGCGGAGGCGATCCTCGTCGACGCGGGGCAGCCACAGCTCCGCATCGCGTCGCGGGGCGACGGGGCCGGCGAACTGCGACGGTTCGATCTGGTCGTGGGCTGCGACGGCGGCGGTAGCGGAGTGCGGCGGTCCATCGCCGACCACACCAGCGGGTTTACAGTCGAGGGAGCCGACCTAGGCAACCACTCACTGATGCTGCACCTAGACCAGCACCTCAACGAGTTGGATCCGCAGTACCTCTATGTCCTTGCGATCCATCCCGTGATGGCCGTGGCCGGGGCGATCAACGGCCCCGGAGGGCCGGCGGATCCGCGGTGGTTCTGTCAGATCGGGTTCAGCGGCACGATGCGGTTTGACTCTGGCGCGGATGCCGGTCGTTTTCTCGACAGGGCGCATCCGCTGCTGCGGCATTTCGCCTCCGACGCCATGGTGGAGGAGTTTAGCCATCGGCAGTGTCTGCCGACCGGTAAGACCAAGCGGTGCTCGTCTCTCGTGGCCGGGCGGGTAGAGGGGGCTTTTTGCTCAGGCATCGCTGCTGCCGGATGTCTTCTGCGTCACACGGGTATCCCACTGGGCAAGGAACGCTCGACGGCACAACTCGTGAAACAATGACACCGCAGCGACGACCCGAATCAACGATGCTTTTTGCCGCCGGTACCATGCTCATGCTGAGCGGCTGTCTGCATGTGTTCGTTTGGCTGGCCGACGGCGGCTCACTCGAGGGGCCTGTTTCCTTACGCAAACCGATCCTGTTTGGACTTTCTGCCGGGGCGACCCTCCTCTCCCTTGGCTGGGTGGTCGGTAAGATGCGGTGCAGGTCAGGTGATCTGGTGCTGAGCGGAACGCTTGCTGTGGCGATGCTCGTTGAGGTTGGGCTGATCACGCTGCAACAGTGGCGCGGTGTCGCATCCCACTTCAACCGCGGAACCATATTTGACGGCAACGTTCTGCTTTGGATCGAGGGACTCATCGTGCTTGTGACGATCGCAATCGCAGAACTCACCCGCAGAAGTTTCGGACCACTCCGCGCAGCTGCCGACATGGCCTTAGCCATCCGCGGTGGCATGGCATTTTTGTTTTTGTCCTGTCTGCTTGGATTTGTGGTCGTTGCCTGGGGCAACTACCAAGTAGCGACTGGTCATTCCCCGGAGACATTCGGGGCTGCAGGGATTATGAAATTCCCGCACGGAGTTCCCATTCATGCCATCCAGTTCATTCCCATTTTCACCTGGCTATTGAAAAAGTCAGGCGTGAGCGAGTCACGACGCACTCGTGCAGTCGCCTACGCAATCGCCTCGGTCGGCACGTTGACAGCG
>CAISIP010000604.1 GCA_903885415.1 uncultured beta proteobacterium | reverse complement strand
TTTCGTCGGACTTGATGGCATCCATTCCCAGTTGCATGCCGTTGGGCCGGTCCGCCCGACAGCAGGTACGCACGGGTGGGGTGTTGGCGCTGGCGCTGGCACTATCGCAGCGAGTTGTCGCCACTCATGTAAACGAAAACCTCTTCCAACAGTTCGCCGCGCAGCCGGAAAAAATTGCAGTTGTTCTTGACCGAGGTTTGTCCGTCGAGGCCGCGATTTTCGACCCGAAAACGGCTTGCGATGCGGTCCGGTCCCTGCGTGACATGGTCGAAGTTGCCGTGCCACACGCTGGCGTAACGCGTGTTCAGTCGTTCGAACATGCAGCGAATGTCGGTGTCGCGTCCTTGGTATTGCTGGTCAAAGGTGGCGATGCAAAAGCGGGCATCGGGCGCAAAGCAGGCCAGCGTCGCCTTCAGATCCATCCGGTCGACGCAGGCGAAGTAATGCTCCGCGAGTTCGATCAGGCGCCGGCCGCGCGCTGCGTTCATGACGCCACCGCTTGCGCGAAGCCTGCGTCCTGCAGCGCTCGGAAGGCCGCCAGCGCCTGCGCGTGCTGCTGGCGGTCCGGCTCCGACAGCGCATTTTCCAGACGCCGCTCAGGTACGAAATGGCCGTGGTCGCGCCCGCGCACGCGCAGCGCCCAGGGTCGGACGGGGCCGGTGGGCCGCACATGCGCGGGTATGTAGCTGATGGCGTAGCCGATGCGCCGATCGTCGCTGTCGTTGGCACCCGACGCGTGGACCAGGTCGGTGTGGTGCAGCGACATCTCGCCGCAGCGCAGCGGCATCATGCTTCCGTCCTGCTGGTCGAACAGGCCGCTGATGCCCTGTCCACGGCGGATCATGTTGTCAGGCTCTGGCTTGTCGTCGTGTGCGAATGGGCCACACAGGTGGCTGCCGGCGACGGCACGCATGCACCCGGCCTGCACAGACGCGTCCGATAATGCGACCCAGGCCGTGACATGCAGATGCGGCTGCAGGTAGAAGTAGGTGCTGTCCTGGTGCCAGCGCACAAAGGCAGGCGTGCGCGCCTCCTTCAGGAACAGCGTCGAGTGGTAGACCAGTATGTCGGGGCCTATCAGGTCTTCCACCGCGTCGAGAATGTGGGGGTGGTGCACCAGTCGGTCGGCCCAGTCGAACAGCAGGTAGGACTTGGACTTTTCCGGAAAGTCGATCGCGGCACCCCGTGATCGCTCCCAGCCTTCGAGTTCGCGGCGCAGCGCCGCCGCCTCGGCATGCGCAAGTACCGGTACCGGGTGCACGAAGCCATCGTGCGCGTAGGCCTGGACCTGCTCTGCCGTCAGCCGCTTGTTCATGCGCGCCCCTGCACGTTGGCTTGCGCTGCCACCATCATCGCCTCCAGCATGTCCAGCCGCGGGTGCATCGGACGCGGGTAGGCGATGCGGCTGTGGCTCAGGCCCAGCGCGAGCATCGACTGGGCGATCTGGTAGCTCAAGGGCCCCGGGTTGATGATCGGGACCGGCAGCCGCTGCTGCAAGTAGGCGTGCGCCTGGTGCATGGTGGTCGACCCCAGGATCAGCACTTCGGCACCGTCGACCTCGATCGCTAGGCGCGCTGCCGCTTCGAGCAGCGGGAAGACAAGGTCCTCCTTGCCGCCAAGAAGTCCCTGGTTGTCCGGCGCGACCTCGATGGCACGTACCGAGGCGCACTTGTGGTGCAGTCCGAGTTCGTCCAGCGCCTTTTTGTACAGCGGCTTCCACCGGCTCGCCATGGTGATGATGGAAAAGCGGTCGCCCAACATCAATGCGCAGAGCATCGCTGCCCGTCCGGGTCCGAACACCGGTATGTCGAGCACCGAGCGCAGCGCCGCCACGCCCGAGTCGCTCATGGTGTCGACGCATACGGCGCAAAAGCCCTCGGCCTGCGCGCGGCAGCCGGCTTCGAAGATCGACGCGTCAGCCAGAACGAAGTCGTGGTGGCTCGCATAGTTCACCGGCCCGGCCTTGACCGCGCGGTACTCGAACTGCAGTGCGTCGCCAAACTGCAGACCCTGCAGCTGCTGCTGGCGCAGCTGCAGGTTGTCGTGCGACATCGCAAACGGAACGACGACGAGTACTTTTTGCATGCCGCTCTTTCAGGAGGTGGTCGCCAACTCGGCGAGCACCTCGCCGGTGGCGCGCACCCGACCGAACAGCCGCTGGAAGTTGCGCATCGTCGTCTGGTGCAGATCTTCGTGGGTGGTGGCGCAGGCGTCTTCGACCAGCGTCACCAGATAGCCCCGGTCCGCCGCCTCGCGCGCGGTGGTCTCAACGCACATATTGGTGGACACGCCGGTCATGTAGAGCTGCTCGCAGCCCAGCGCGCGCAGCAGGCTGTCGATGGGGGTCGAAGCAAAGGCGCCGATGGTCGTCTTGCGCAGCACATATTCGCCCTGCAGCGGCTTGAGTTCGTCGACGATTTCGTGCTCGCGGCTGCCGACGAAATTGCGGAATTCGATGAACAGCTTGCGCATATGGACCGGTGCGTCAAGCGCGTCGGCGTGGGCCGCGCCGATGGTCATATGCAGCACCGGGCGCTGCATGGCGCGAAAGCGCGCGCGCAGTTGCAAGGTGTTGGGCAGCACCGATTCCTCGATGCGCTTAAACCGGTAGTCGCCCAGCGCCGAACCCTGCGCGTGTAGCTTGCGCGCCAGCGCGCCCTGGCGCGAACCGGTCGCGTACTGCATGTCGACCATCACCAGCGCCGCGCGCGCCGGGTCGATGCTGCGTTCGGCCGTGTAGGCCGCGATGTAGTCGCCGGGATTGCTCATGCGCTGGTGCTCCTCGGTGTGCTAAGCGCGCCAGCGTCGCTGACGCGCTGCTGTCGGTAATGGTCGATGATTTCAGCGCCGGTCGCGCACCAGACGCCACTATGCGCCAGGATGTAGTCCAGCGCGTGCTGCAGGTGCGCGATGCGGTGCGGCTGTCCCATGATGAATGGGTGCACCGCGATATTCATTACCTTGCCGTGCTGCAGACCCTCGGCGTACAAGGTGTCGAATTCGTCGCACATCTTCTGCGCGAAGGCGGCGCCCTCCATGCCGCGGCGCCAGGCGATGCTGTCGTTGATTTCCATGCTGTAGGGCAGCGAGTACAGTTCGCCGCTGCGCACCCGGATCGGGGTCGGCTGGTCATCATGGTACAGGTCGCACAGGTAGGCGATGCCGGCCTCGGCGACCAGGTCGGGGGTATTGAGCGTATTGGACGCCGCCGGAGAGAACCAGCCCCGCAGCGACTTGCCGGTAAAGCGGAGGTGCATTTGCTGGCAGGCGTCGATGGCCTCGCGCTCTTCGTCCTCGGACATGTTCCAGTGGTAGCGGGTGTTGTACATGCCGTGCGACATCAACTCCCAGGAGCGTTTCAGCATCGCGTCGGCTATCTCGGGATACATCTGCAGCACCGCCATCGACAGCGATACGGTGGCGCGCAGCTGGAAGCGGTCAAACAGCTCCATCAGGCGCCAGACGCCGACCCGATTTCCGTAGTCGCGTAGCCCGTAACCCAGTATGTCGGGGTGCGGCATGCGCGGCCAGGGATCGCGCACCCGGACCTGCTGCGGTAGGAATTCATAGTGCTCGATATTGGGCGTGACCCACAGCGCCACGCGCGCGCCGCCAGGCCAGCGCAGCGGCGCGCGCGTGGGCGCCGCACTGTAGGCAATGCGGTCTTCGGCCGCAAAGGCGGGGAGGGCGTGGGCCGATGGGTGCATGATGGCGCTCATCCAGATCAGTCAGGGAGCATCGCATGCCGGTTATTTCCATCACCCTTTTGCCAGGCTACAGCGCGCAGGCGCAACAGCGCATGGTGGCGCGCGTGGCGCAGGCAGCGCGCTCGGTCATCGCGGCGTCCAGTGCCGGCACCACGGTGTTTGTCCACCAGGCCAGCACCTACCAGCGCGACGGCCAGGTGTTCTCTGCCGGAGGCGCCGAGCGGCCCGATGCCGGCGTGCTGGTGCGCGAATTCCTGGCGCTGATGCAGGCGCGCGATCTGGCTGGCGCCGGTCGCTTTCTGGCCGGCGGCTTCACCATGCACTTTCCCGGCGCCGCCGCGATGCACCGGCTCGACGAGCTGCTCGACTGGGCGCGCGGCCGCTACCGCAGCATCGCCAAGGACTATGAGCGCCAAGACGAGTGCTGGAGCACCGACGCTGCGGTCGTGTACTGCTCGGGAACGCTCAACGGCGTGTGGCTCGACGGTTCCGCGTTTTCGGGCATCCGCTTTATCGATCGCTTCGAGGTGGTCGACGGATTGATCCTGCGCCAGGACGTGTGGAACGACCTGGCCGACGCGCGCGCCGTCGCGCAAGCCTGATTCAGGCCTGCGCGCTTTTCCAGGCATCGAGAATCTCGCAACCGGTTGCGGCCCATACACCCTGGTGCCCCATGATGTGCGCCAGCGCTTGTTCAAGCGCCTGGATGCGGTAGGGCTGGCCGATGACCCAGGGATGCAGCGAGATGGCCATCACCCGGCCGCCCTGCGTCGCCGATTCGCGGTACAGCACATCGAATTGGTCGCACAGTTGGTCGCGGAAGTCGTCCTCGCTGTGATGGTTCTGGACCAGGATGGTGGTGTCGTCGATGTCGATCGGGTGCGGCATCGCGTGCAGCTTGCCGCCGCTGGCGTGCATCGGGTAGGGCATGTCGTCGTTGACCCAGTCGCACACATAGTCCAACCCCGCGGCGCCAAGCAGATCCAGCGTCGCTGCCGACTCGGACTTGGCGGGGGAGAGCCAGCCGCGCACCGCCTGCCCCGATGCACCTCGCAGCACCGACAGCGTGTGGTCGATCTGCTTTTTCTCGTCCGTCACCGAAAGCCCCGCATGGTGCAGGTGGTCCATGTCCTGGCCGTTGGCAATGATCTCCCAATTTCGCTGTACGCATGCCTGAATCAGCGCCGGGTAGCGCTCGGCGACCGCTGCGTTGACGGCGACCGAGGCGCGGATGCCGTGCGGCGCGAGCGCTTGCATGATGCGAAATATGCCGACCCGGTTGCCATAGTCGCGCAGCGTGTAATGGCGCAGGTCCGGGTAGGCCGTGGCCATCGCGCCCGGCGGCT
>CAISIP010000603.1 GCA_903885415.1 uncultured beta proteobacterium | reverse complement strand
TCTGAAGCTGTTCAGGGGGTTGTGCTGACCGAAGCATGGGTGGGCCGCGTGAAAAATGGTTTTTGCGACGGTCTTTTTGAAACCGGAGTCTCACTGGTCGCGGTGGACTCCAACAGGAGAGCATTATGAAATTCGTCGCTTTTGAGCGCGCCAAGCAGGGGACGGGTGCGAGCCGCCGTCTTCGCATCACCGGCCGAACCCCTGGCATTGTCTATGGCGGTGCCGGCCAGCCGCAATTGATCGAGCTCGACCACAACGCGCTGTGGCACGCCCTTAAAAAGGAGGTGTTCCACTCGACGATTCTGGACATGGAGTTCAACGCCAGCACCAGTAAGGTTCTGCTGCGGGATGTACAGATGCACCCCTTCAAGCAGCTTGTGCTGCACATCGATTTCCAGCGGGTCGAGGCCGACACCAAGCTGCAGATGAAAGTGCCTCTGCACTTCAGCGGACAGGACGAATCGCCCGCGGTCAAGGTCGACCACTGCCTGATCACCCACGTCGCCACCGAACTGAGCATCTCCTGCCTGCCGGCGGATCTGCCGGAGTTCATCGCGGTCGATCTGAGCGGTCTAAAGAAGGGAACATCGCTGCACGTCAAGGACCTGGTGTTGCCAGCCGGTGTCAGCGCGGTCACCCGCGGTAAGGAAAACCCGGTTCTGGTGTCGGTCGTCACGCCAGCGGCCGAGGTGGCCGAAGTAGCCGCCGCAGACGCAGCACCAGCCGCTGCTGGCAAGGCAGGCGCCAAGGCGCCCGCTGCCAAAGCACCTGCCGCCAAAGCACCCGCTGCCAAGGCACCCGCCGCCAAGAAATAGCGGACTGCGGTCCCGGTTGACGGCCCGCTTCGGCGGGCCGTTTTAATTGGCGCATGCCATAAGGCACGCACGGCCACGTGCGATTTTTCTGCCCCGATAATTTCGCCATGATCAAGCTGTTTGTAGGCCTTGGAAACCCGGGCGCCGATTACGAAGCCACCCGACACAACGCCGGCTTCTGGTGGATCGACGCGCTTGCACAGCAACTTGGGGTCCGGCTCGTCCCGGATAAGTCGTACCAGGGCCTGGTCGCGCGAGCCACCATGAACGGCGACACGGTATGGCTGCTCAAGCCGCAGACCTTCATGAACCTGTCGGGCCGGTCGGTCGCCGCGATCGCGCGATTCTTCAAGATCGCTCCCGATCAAATCCTGGTAGTCCACGACGAACTCGACATATTGCCGGGCCTGTTGAAACTCAAGCAAGGGGGCAGCCACGCTGGCCACAATGGTCTGCGCGACATCCACGACCAGTTGGGCAGCGCCGACTACTGGCGCCTGAGGATCGGCATTGGCCACCCCGGCGTCAAAAGCGAGGTGATTCACTGGGTTCTGCAAAAACCGACGCAAGCGCAGCGCCAAACGATCGAAGACTGCATCGAGCGTTCGCTCAAGACGGTGCCGCTTCTGCTGGCAGGCGAGATGGGCAAAGCCACGATGGCTCTGCACACCAAGCCCAAGCCGGCACCGGGAGCCGCCACGGCGGGCTGAGTCCGCGCCAGCCGCCGTCGCAGGATGCAGCAGGAGCGTTCGCAGCGTGCGGGCAAGGAGGCACCCTTGGCGAGACAACCCCTTTCTGTCGCGGCGCTGGCCCTATTGGTGGCAAGCTCTCTGTTGGCCTGTTGGGCCGGACCCGCCCGCGCGCAGGCCGTCTACCGATGTGGCAACTTGTACAGCCAACAGCCCTGCGCTGGTGCGCTGCCGCTAGACGCAGCCGACACCCGAACAGCGGCACAAAGCGCACAGACACAGGCAGCGGCTTCTAGGGCGGCCAGCAGTGCCCAGCGGATGGAAAAGGAACGCCTGGCGCAGGCGGCCCAAGCCGTCGCCAATAGTCGCGCGTCGGCCCAACGCGCCAAGCCGCCCGCCAGCGCGGCGAGCGCGCCGATGAATGGCCCAACCCACAGCCCCGACCGTCGGAAACAGAAAAAACCGCCAGAATTCTTCACCGCTGCCGCGCCCCGCCCGGGGGCCAGCAAAGGCGCAGTTCCGAAAGCAAGCAACTAAACGGCCGGGCGGATGGTCGCCTGCAGGGCCCGGTACTTTTCCCACAACGATTCCCGGTCCTCGCGGAAATCAGGGTTCACCGGTATGCAAGCGACCGGGCAAACCTGAACGCACTGCGCCTCGTCAAAGTGGCCCACGCATTCAGTACACTTGTGCGGGTCTATCTCGTAGATTTCCCGCCCGAGAAAGATAGCGTCGTTCGGGCACTCTGGCTCACACACATCACAATTGATGCACTCGTCGGTAATGATCAAGGCCATTGTTTGCCCAAGTAAATATTGGCGTCGCACGCCCGCTTGCGGCGGTATGCTGCGGATTATCCCCGCCTTCGCGGCGCCCCGCTGCCCGTCCCACTAGGGACGACAGCCGCGGATTGAAACGGCCATGGGACTTTTCCTGCTCAAACGCCTGCTGACGCTGATCGCGACCTTGGCGGGGGCCTCGGTCGTGGTGTTTCTGGTGCTGGAAATACTGCCGGGCGACGCCGCGCAAACCATGATGGGCCCGGACGCGTCGCCCGAAGCGGTGCGCGCGCTGGCCAACCGGCTGGGGCTGGATCGCCCGGCGCTCGAGCGCTACTGGCATTGGGTCAGCGGCATGGCGCATGGCGAGCTCGGCGACAGCTATGCGTACAGCTCGCCGGTGCTCGAGCTGGTGGCGCAACGGCTAGCGCTCACCGTTCCGTTGGCGCTGATGGCGATGCTGCTGACCGCCGTGCTCGCCCTGAGCGCCGGCATTTACGCCGCCGCGCGCCATAACAGGCTGGGCGACGTGGGAATGATGGCGCTGACACAGGTCGGCATCGCCATACCCAACTTCTGGTTCGCGATCTTGCTGATACTTTTGTTCTCGGTCCAGTTGCAGTGGTTTTCGGCGGGTGGCTTTGCAGGATGGGACGAGGGCTTGCTGCCAGGCCTGCGCGCGCTGCTCCTGCCAGCGCTGTCGCTGGCGGTGGTGCAGGCAGCGATACTCGCGCGCATCACCCGCTCGGCGGTGCTTGAGGTCATGCGCGAGGACTATGTGCGCACCGCCCGGGCCAAGGGGCTCTCACAACGGGCAGCGCTGTGGCGCCATGTACTGCGCAACGCGATGATTCCGGTCGTCACCGTGATGGGGCTGCAGTCGGCCGAACTGCTCGCCGGAACGATCGTGGTCGAGAACGTGTTCTACCTGCCCGGCCTGGGACGGCTGATCTTCCAGTCAATTTCCAACCGCGATCTGATCGTCGTTCGCAACTGCGTCATGCTGCTGGCCACCATGGTGGTGGTGCTCAACTTCATCGTCGACCTGCTCTACGCGGTGATCGACCCACGGGTCAAGGCGAGCGACATATGAACGCGGCGGGCCTGCGTGCAGCGCCCGCCATCGGCCAAGCGCCGGTGCCATGGCTGCGCCGCGCGTTTTCGCACCGCAGTTTTGCAAT
>CAISIP010000602.1 GCA_903885415.1 uncultured beta proteobacterium | reverse complement strand
TGGGCCTGGGACGAGATGCTGGAGATGAACCAAGGGGGCTACTGGCCTTCTACGCCCAACACCAATCTGCTGTACGGGCTGAGCGAGGCCTGCGACATGCTGCTGGGCCAGGGGCTGCCGGCGGTTTTTGCGCGCCACCAGCGCTGGGGGGAGGGCGTTCGACACGCTGTGAGGGCCTGGGGACTGGAAATCCAGTGCGCCGACCCTGCGGTCTATTCGCCGGTGCTCACTGGCGTGATGACGCCCGAAGGGGTGGACGCAGACGCGATCCGCAGGATTATTTACGAGCGTTTCGACTGCTCCCTGGGAACCGGTCTTGGCAAGGTGCGCGGCCGCATGTTTCGCATCGGACACCTAGGGGACTGCAACGACCTGACGCTGATGGCCGCGCTCAGCGGTTGCGAGATGGGCCTCAAACTCGCCGGCGTGCGGCTGGCTGGCTCGGGCGTGCAGGCTGCGATGGATTTCTTTGCCAACCACCCCGGCCCGGCGTTGCGGCAAGTTTCACCCTGAGGACGTAGCGCCCATGTGCGGACAGCCGGACCCGAAGCCAGACCATCCAACCTAAGGAACCTTATGCAACGCCGAACTTTTGTCACTGGCTGCGCCGCCACCCTGGCGGCCCCGATGCTGCGTGCGCAGACCCTGCCGGTAGGGCCGATACGCATCGTCGTCGGCTTTCCGCCGGGAGGAGGAACCGACGCGCTGGCGCGCGTGGTGGGGCAAAAGCTCGCCGCGATGTGGAACACCGCGATCGTCGTCGAGAACAAGGCCGGCGCCGCCGGTGTGATCGCCGCCGACTATGTGGCCAAGCAGCCGAGCGACGGCAACACGCTGTTGATGGCGCACATCAACAGCCACGCGCTGGCGCCCAGCCTGCAGCCCAAGCTCGGGTATGTGGTCGAGCGCGATTTCGTGCCGATCGTGTTGGTGGGCGTGACGCCCAACCTGCTGATCTGCAACGAGGCGCAGCCAGCACGAACCGTTCGCGATGTCGTTGCCCTGTGCAAGGCCAACCCGGGCCGCATCAGCTTTGCATCCGCGGGCGGCGGTTCGGCGCAGCATCTGGCGCTCGAAATGTTCAAGCTTGGCGCGGGAATCGATGCGCTGCACATACCGTACAAGGGTTCGGGGCCGGCGCTGGTAGACCTGATCGGCGGCCAGGTCCACTACTGCTTTGAGACCATGACCTCGGCGACGCCGCACGTCAAGAGCGGCAAGGCGATCGCCATTGCCCAAACCCGGCTCAAGCGCGCTGTCGGCCACCCGGGCGTTCCGACGATGGACGAGCAGGGGTTTCCCGGCTTTGACGCCACCACCTGGTACGGGCTGGTGGGCCCCGGCAAGCTGGCGCCGTCGATGGCGCGGCGGATGAACGAGGACGTCAATCGTGTGCTGGCGATGCCCGATGTGCAGGAAAAGCTGGAGCAGTACGGAGCCGAGGACGGTGGCGGAACGGCGCAGCGCTTTGCAGACTTCATCCGTCTGGAGCAGCTGAAGTGGGCCAAGGTGGTGAAGGATGCGAAGGTCTCGGCCGACTCCTGAGTCAACGCGGCTGCGGGCGCCGCATAAAATGAGCGGCTTGCGCACCCACGCGCAGGCCCACCGCATGCATTCCCCAGACGCTTCGCATTTGCCCGCGCCGTGCGCCGCGCCAAGCCGCAGGCCCGAGGAGCGCCTGAGGTGAGCCAGTACGCCACCGAGCCCGAGTTGATGGCGCTGCTCGAGAGCAGCCGCCTGACGACGCTGCTGGAGCGCTATGGATGTGCGGTGGGCTTGCACGAAGTGCGAACCCGTTTCCTGGGCAATATTGCGAGTCCTGCGCAGGACGCCCGCGCCTCGGACGCGGTCAGGCAGCTTTGGGGGGGCGAGTTTCCGCATGAGGGCAATCTGCAGGTACTCGACGAACTGCTGTCGGTGCTGGTGGACGGGCTTTGGAACCGTATCGACGCGCAGCACAGCGGTGGCAAACCGTTCAAGCTGTGGGTGGTGGAGCGCGCACACACCCGGGAGAGTTTGCAGCAGCTCGCACGGGTGCGGACGCAGGAGCTCGACGGCTTCTTCAAGGGCCTGTTCGGCACCGAGCAGCAACTCGAGCTGCCTCCCGCCGCCAGCCGGGCGCTGGACGTGCTCGCCGCCATCCGCGACCTGCTCAGCGGCGTGATGGAGCTGCTTGCCGACACCCGCCAGCAAGCCAAGGCGCAGGACCTCAAGTCTGCAGCGCGCAGCCTGCGCAAGCTCAGCGAACACATGGAGCGCGAAATCAACAAGGCCTTTCGCGCCTGCCGACGCCCCGGCGCGCCGGCCAGTCGGGTCGCCAGCAAGCCGACGCTGCACTAGCCTGCGCAGCTGGGTGAACACCCAGATTGCCCCGTTCTTTCGCAGCACCGACCAAGGCGCTGCGGGTCAATGTGATCATCGCACGCGCAACAACGGCCACATGGCCAGCAGACCCAGCAAAGGGCCCAGCCCGAGCCAAGGCAGGAGCGTCCCTAAGGGATGGTGCTGCGCCAGCTTGGTGAACAGCTCAACGCTGACAATCGAGATGGCAAAGCCGATGCTGTTGGTCAGCGTGAGCACGCTGCCCACCGCTTGCGACGGCGCATTGCTAGCGGTCAAGGCCGAAAATTGCGGCGAATCGCCCGCCACCGTGATGCCCCAGACCAGCAGCCAGACGGCAAACCAGCCCACAGACGCGTCGATCAACCAGGGCGCCAACGCGCAGCAGCCCCCGCTGATGGCCAATTGCCCAGCCGCTACGCGCGCGCTGCCCCAACGCCGCGCCAGCCAGCCACCGCCCACGCAGCCCAGCGCTCCGCTGCCCACCACCACAAAAGCGGCTAGCGACAGCGGCATGCCGGTCAGCCGGCTGGACAACATCAAGGGCACGATCACCCACAGCGTGTAGAGCTCCCACATGTGGCCAAAATAGCCGAACACCGAGGCGCGCACACGCCAGTCCGTCCACATCGCCG
>CAISIP010000601.1 GCA_903885415.1 uncultured beta proteobacterium | reverse complement strand
CTGGGCTCGCCACTGTGGCAGGTGGTGGGCTTCACCATCCTGGGCCGCATCGGCCTGGGCTTCATCCTGCCCTCGCTGAATCTGGGTGCCATGCGCGGACTGCGCAAGGACCTGATACCGCAAGGCGCCAGCGCGATCAACTTCGCCCGCATGCTCGGCGGCGCCACCGGCGTGAGCCTGTGCGGCATCGTTCTGGAATGGCGCCTGTTGGCGCACGGCGACGCGCTGGTCAACGCCGGCAGCAGCGCGGCACGGCTGGCGGCGTTCAACGAGTCTTTCCTGATGCTGGCGGCGCTGTGTCTGCTGGCCATGCTGGCCGCCTGGCAGTTGCGCGGACCTTTGCCCACCGGCACCCGTTAAATGGGTGCGGGCAGGCGATGCTCCCGCAGCGTGCGCAGGCAACGCGACTAAACTAGCCGCATGTGTCAACTGCTTGGAATGAACAGCCGGCTGCCGGCCAGCCTGACGCTGAGTTTCACCGGGTTTTCGCAGCGCGGCGGCTGCACCGACCACCACGCTGACGGCTGGGGAATGGCGTTTTTTGAGAGCGACGCAAGCGCGCCGGGCAAGGGCGTGCGCTATTTCGTCGACAAGGAAAGTGCCGCCACCTCGCCGATCGCGCAGATGCTGCGCAACTATCCGATCAAGAGCCACAACGTCATCGCCCATGTGCGCAAGGCGACCGTCGGCGAGGTCAAGCTGGAAAATAGCCACCCCTTCGTTCGCGAGCTGTGGGGCCGCTACTGGGTGTTCGCGCACAACGGCGACCTGAAGCACTTCGCGCCCGCGCTGCACGGCAGCTTCAAGCCGGTCGGCAACACCGACAGCGAGTGGGCCTTCTGCTGGCTGTTGCAGGAGCTGGCCAAATCGCACGCCGGCGTACCCAGCGTTGACGAACTCAGCCGCACGCTGGCCGAACTGGTGCCGCAGATCACGCGCCACGGAAGCTTCAACTTCCTGCTCAGCAACGGACAGGCGCTGTGGGCGCACGCCAGCACCAAGCTGTGCTATCTGGTGCGCGAACATCCTTTCCCGGAGGTGCAATTGCGCGACGAAGACCTGAAGGTCGACCTGGCCGAGTTCAACGGCCCCGACGACCGGCTGGCGATCGTCGTCACCGAGCCGCTCACCACCAACGAGGAGTGGACCGCGCTGGTTCCCGGCGCGCTGATGTGCTTTGTCGACGGCAGCCCGCGGGAAGTGGCGCAAGCGCCGTCGCGGCTGGAGCCAGCGCCGCCGCTCAGCCAGCCGCTTGCGTGACGGCTGCCAGCAGCGCGTCGACGAACATCGCCGCCACGTCAAAGCCGGTCTGATCGCTGATTTCCTGAAAGCAGGTCGGGCTGGTGACGTTGATTTCGGTGACGCAGTCTCCGATCACGTCGATGCCCACCAGCAGCAGACCGCGCGCCGCCAGCACCGGACCCAGCGCCTGCGCAATCTCGCGGTCGCGCGCCGACAAGGGCTGCGCGACGCCTTTACCTCCCACCGCCAGGTTGCCGCGCACCTCGCCGTCCTGCGGTATGCGCGCCAGGCAAAACGGAACCGGCTGGCCACCAATCACCAGCACCCGCTTGTCGCCCTGCGCGATTTCCGGAAGGAAGCGCTGCACCATCACCGACCGGGAACCGCCGCCGTTGAGCGTCTCGGTGATGGCACCCAGGTTGAGTCCGTCCTCCTTGACGCGGAATATGCCAGTGCCTCCCATGCCGTCGAGCGGCTTGAGGATGATGTCGCGGTGCTCGCGGTGAAAACGCTTGATGTCGGCTTCGCTGCGCGTCACCAGCGTCGGCGCGCTGAAGCGCGCAAACTCCATGATCGCGAGCTTCTCCGGATGGTCGCGCAATGCGCGCGGCCTATTGAAGACACGGGCGCCTTCGCGTTCGGCCTGTTCGAGCAGATGCGTCGCGTAGAAATATTCGGAGTCAAAGGGCGGGTCCTTGCGCATGAGCACCGCGCCAAAGTCCCGCAGGGCCCGGCCGGCTTCGGCCTGGGCGGCGCAAAACCAGTTGGGCGCATCGCCGGTCAGCACGATATCGCGCACCCTGGCGCACACCGGTCCCGGGCTCGACCAGGAGAGGTCGGCCGGCGT
>CAISIP010000600.1 GCA_903885415.1 uncultured beta proteobacterium | reverse complement strand
CGGGGGCAGCGTGCGCCACAGGTCGTTGACCTGGCTTTGCAGGTATTCAGCCCGGGCCTGCTGGCGCTCGGTCTCGCGGGAAAGTGACAACTTCGCCGTACGTTTGTAGCGGTCGACACCGACGTTGATCAGGGCGTGGCAAGCGTCCAGGGTGCGCTCCACCGCCGACACCCCGTGGCGCTCTTCGCACTGCGCAATGTAGCTGCGTGCGAAGACCAGGTAGTCGATGATCGCGTCGGCGCTGGTCCACTGCTTGAACAGGTGGTTGCCTTTGAAGAACGAGTTGTGGCCATAGGCTGCATGGGCAATGACCAGCGCCTGCATGGGCAACGTGTTCTCTTCCATGAGGTAGGCGATGCAGGGGTTGGAATTGATGACGATTTCATAGGCTAGGCCCATCTGCCCGCGCTTGTACCGGCCTTCGGTGGAAAGGAAGTGTTTGCCAAAGGACCAGTGGCTGTAATAGACCGGCATGCCGATGGATGCGTAGGCGTCCATCATCTGCTCGGAACTGATGATCTCCAGCAGGTGCGGGTAACAATCGAGCCCATACTCCTGGGCCACGCTCCGGATCGCCTCGTCGTAGCGCTCGATAGCGTCAACGGTCCACTCCGATCCACTCGGCAGTGCTTGCATACTTGGGAGGGTCATGCGGTGCCCGTCGCACGCTTCTTGAAAAGCTCCCGGAATACCGGGTAGATGTCGGTAATATCGGCGATGCGCTGCATCGCGAAATGGCCGGCTTGGGCGGTTTGCACCTTTTCGTACTCGTACCAGAGGTTCTGCGGTGGCCCGTCGGTAATTTCGATGTAGGCAAAATACTGTGTCAGCGGCAACAAGGAGTTTTCCAGTATTTTTCGGCACAGGGGAGAGTCATCGTTCCAGTTGTCGCCATCGGAGGCCTGCGCGCCGTAGATGTTCCAAAGGCTGCTCGGATAGCGCTGGCTGATGATGCGGTGCATGAGTTCCAGCGCGCTGGAAACCACCGTGCCGCCTGTTTCGCGCGACGAAAAAAAGTCATCCTCGGGAACCTCGAAGGCGACCGTGTGATGTCGGATGAAGACCACCTCGGTGCGCTCATAGTTGCGCGTCAGGAACAGGTACAACAGCATGAAAAAGCGCTTGGCAATGCTCTTGCGGCCCTCGTCCATCGAGCCGGACACGTCGAGCAGGCAGAACATGACGGCCTGCGTGCTGGGCTGTGGAAGCCGAATACGGTTGTTGTAGCGCAGATCGAAGGTGTCCACAAAGGGAACCGCCTCTATGCGCGCGCGCAGCCGCGCAATTTCGCGACGCAGTCCGACGACGTGGTCCGATTCGCCGGGCGACTCTGGTGCCGGATGCGCTTTCTCTTGCAGCAGCAGGGAGCGCAACTCGGCCTCCAGCGCGCGCAGTTTGGTGGCGTAGGGCGCTCCGATCGCGATACGTCTCCCGGCTGCGCCACGCATGGTGCGCGAGAGGTTGAGGTTGGTCGGAACGCCGCTTTGGGTATAGCCCGCGCGCGTCCTGCGGTATTGGTCAATGCGGGCCAGATGGCGCTTGACCATGTTGGGCAGCGCCAGTTCGTCAAAGAAGACGTCGAGAAATTCGTCGCGCGTCAGCGTAAAGACAAAATCATCGAGCCCCTCGCCGTCGCGGCTTGCCTGGCCCGCGCCCCGGCCGGCCGCACCGCCTTCGGGACGCTCAATCTGGTCGCCGCTGCTGAAACGGTCGTTGCCGGGCCTGACGGTCTGCCAGCTTCCGCCCCGACCATGGCCAAACTGGGGCTCCTCGATGTCCTCGCCCGGAATGCCGACCCTTTCCCCATTGTCCAGGTCGCGCACGCCGCGCTGGCCAATGGCGTCGGCTACCGCCTTTCGAATTTGCCCTTTGAACCGTTTAATGAAGCGGCTGCGATTGATCGAGCTTTTGTGCTTGCTGTCGAAGCGGCGGTCCACTATGCGTACCGTCATGCGCGTGCTCCAGAGTCAATGCGTCTCACGACGATTTGCGCACCCGAAGGTACCACTCGCACAGCAGTCGCACCTGCTTCTCGGTGTAGCCTTTTTCAATCATCCGGTTGACGAAGTCTTGGTGTTTCTTTTGCTCGTCGCCGCTGGCCTTGGTGTTGAACGAGATCACCGGAAGCAGTTCCTCGGTGTTGGAGAACATCTTTTTCTCGATCACGGCGCGCAGTTTTTCGTAGGAAGTCCAGCTCGGGTTGCGTCCGTCATTGTTGGCACGGGCACGCAGAACGAAGTTCACTACCTCGTTACGGAAGTCCTTCGGATTGGATATGCCGGCCGGCTTTTCCATCTTTTCCAGTTCGTCATTGAGCGCAATCCGGTCGAGCATTTCGCCGGTGTTGACGTCGCGAAACTCCTGGTCTTGTATCCAGAAATCGGCGTAGGTGACGTAGCGGTCGAATATGTTCTGGCCGTATTCTGAGTAGCTCTCCAGGTAAGCGGTCTGGATCTCCTTGCCGATGAATTCGGCGTAGCGCGGCGATAGGTATTCCTTGATGAAACGCAGGTATTTGTCGTGAACCTCCGGCGGGAACTGCTCTTGCTCAATCTGCTGCTCAAGTACGTACATTAGGTGAACCGGATTCGCGGATACCTCGCGGTGGTCGAAATTGAAGACCCGCGACAGTATCTTGAAGGCAAAACGGGTCGACAGGCCGGTCATG
>CAISIP010000599.1 GCA_903885415.1 uncultured beta proteobacterium | reverse complement strand
CCCTTGGTGGAAGCTCTGGTGAGGTCGTCGATCAGGGCATTCCATTCGCCTGCGTCGGCTACCACGCGCATCGCTGGCAGCGCGGCCAGCAGACGCCGGCCGTAGCCTCTTGTCGATACCCGGCCGTCGCACAAGACCAGCGCTCCACGGTCGGACTCGCGGCGAATCAGTCGACCGGCGCCCTGCCGGAGCGCAACCGCCGCCTCGGGCAAGAAGTAATCCTTGAAGGCACTCCTGCCGGCCGCTTTAAGCCGGTTCGCGCGGGCCTCGGCCAGCGGATCGTTCGGGGGTGGAAAGGGCAATTTGTCGATCACCACCAACTGCAGGGCGTCGCCGGGAATATCGATGCCTTGCCAAAATGTGGCGGAAGCGACGAGGATGTAACCCGGCCCGTCGACAGCCCCGGCACTGCGAAAGCGCTCCATCAACACGCGTTTGGAACCCTGGCCCTGGGTGAGTACATGGATCCGCTTCGAGCCGGAAAACTCAAGCGCCAGCGCGTCGCTGATGCTGTTCAAAGCGCGCAGTGTGGTCGTCAGGACCAGCGTTCGCCCGCCCAGCCGGCTGGCCGCCTGCGCCACAAGCGCCGCAACCTGCGCGCTATGCGCCGCGTCTGCCGGATCCGCAAAGCCAGCCGGAAGGTACAGGGCGGCCTGTCGCTGGTAATTGAAGGGGCTTTCGACGCGCAGGGTCGTCGCATCGGACAGGCCACAGGGCTCGGTGAACCATCGCAACAGAGGCTCGTCGCCCAGGGTCGCTGAAGTGAAGACCCATGCGCGTTGGTATCCGGTGTCGGCTGACGCACTGCCCATGGCATCGCGCAGAGCCTGCGCAATGTCGAGCGGCGACTCGACCAACCGCAACTGTGTGTTGACATCGAGCCAGCGCACGACGCCAGCCGGGCAAGGTTTCAGGAACGACTCGGTCAAGCTGCACAGCGCGCCCGCGCGTTCGCGCATGCGCTCCAGGTCGGGGTCGACTTCAGCGACCCGGCTGGTCTGCTCCTGCGCCTGGACGCAGGCATGGTCCAGGTCTTCAAGCGCCGCACGCCACTCCTGCGCACCTACCCGCTCGGGCGTCTCATCGTGCCAGCGCAGGCGGGTTGCAAAGGCAGCCTGTCCCACCACCATGCGCAGGTCCCGGGCAGCGCGCTCGATGCCAGTCGCCAGACCATGCCAGTCGACGAGGCCGCGCGCCTTCTGCAGACCGGTGGCCAGCAGGTCATTGGCAAAGTCGATCAGCTGGGCCGTCGTGAGCTGGCGGCCCAGGAACTGGACGCCGGTATCGTTGAGCTGATGGGCTTCGTCAAATACCAGCGTCTGCACCTTGGGCAGCAACTGGCCCATGGCGGTCTCGCGCAACCCAAGGTCGGCAAAGAATAGGTGGTGGTTGATAACGAGCACGTCCGCATCCATCGCCTCGCGCCGTGCCTGATTCACATGGCAGCCGCTGAGCTTCGGGCATTGCGCACCCAGGCAATTCTCGCGCGTCGATGTAATCTGTGTCATCAACGCAGAGCGATCTTCGATCCCGTCGAGCTCGGCGAGGTCGCCGCTGCGTGTCGCCTGGGCCCATTGCTCAACCCGGGCCAGGGCCTGCGCTTCGCCGCTTGCCTGCTGCGCCCCGTCGTGGCGCGCCATTTCCAGCCGATGCATGCACACATAGCTCGCTCTCCCCTTCAGGACGGCACAGCGCAAGGGCAATCCGAGCGCTCGGACCAACTGCGGCAAGTCACGTCCAAAGAGCTGATCCTGCAAGGCCTTGGTCGCGGTCGACAGCAGGATGCGGGTTCCACTGAGCAGGGCCGGGACCAGGTAGGCGTAGGTCTTGCCGACGCCGGTACCGGCTTCGACCACCAGCGCACCACCCTGGTCGATGGTCCGCGCGATGGCGACGGCCATTTCGGTCTGGCCCGAACGCGGCTTGAACTGCGCGATCGTTTGCGACAAGCCGCTGCCCGGCGCAAAAGCTTGCATTACGAGGGATTCGAGGCCAGTG
>CAISIP010000598.1 GCA_903885415.1 uncultured beta proteobacterium | reverse complement strand
GAAGCTTTCTGACCGTGCTGCTGAACTTCATCATCCTGGCTTTCATCATTTTCTTGATGGTCAGACAGATCAACCGACTCAAGCGATCGGACCCGCCGACTGCTGCGCTACCCACCGCGGAGCACATCGTGCTGCTGCGCGAAATCCGCGACGAACTGCGGCGAGTCTCGTGACAACATGTTTGCCATCGGCGCGGCGAACCCGTATAAGCTGCTGCGCGATTGCATGCATCGCGTTGCGATGAAGCGCACGCCCACCTGACATACACCTTGCCAAAGGGCCCGCCGTGTAAGAGCCGACCAGGCCGAGGCCCTTGCCAGGCCCGCGCAGGAGATGGCCTAAACCTTGAACTTGGCGGCCACCTCGGCGACACGCTTGCCAAAAAGGCGCGCGGTTTCCAGGTCCCCCTTGGACATCGCGTCAGCGCCGGCATCCGAGGGGGACTGCGCCATCGCGCCGCTGTAGGAACCCAGGCTGTTGATGTCCTGGCGGGTGGATGCCTTGGCGTTGCTCGGCATGATGCCCTGGCTGACCCAGAGCATGCCGTGCTGCATCGCCAGGCCAAATAGCGCGTTGAGCGTGGCCAGTTTGTCGCCATTGAGGCTGGCGCTATTGGTGAAGCCGGCGGCGATCTTGTCCTTCCATGCCTGCGAAAACCACTGCTTGCTCGACGCGTCGGCGAACTTCTTGAACTGCCAGCTGACGTTGGCCATGTAGGTCGGCGATCCAAAGATGATCGCGTCGGCGCTGTCAAGCGTTTCCCATCCGTCTGCGTCGACACCGCCGTCGGCGTCAATGGCTACCAGCTGCGCGTCGGCGCCTTCAGCCACTGCCTGCGCCATGCGCAGCGTGTGGCCATAGCCGGAATGAAAAACAACGGCGATTCTTGCCATACCCCTGCTCCTGATTTAAGAAATGCTTGCCGCGACCGCAGTCGGTCAGGCCACTGCGCCATCCACGGTGCTGCGCCTGCCGTCCACGCTGAACACCCCTGCACCATGGGCTGCAAGTACCAGCAGCCCACCGACAATGGCGATGTTCTTGAAAAACATCAGTTGCTGCACCATGACCTGCTCCTCGGGCATGGTCCAGAATGCATGAAATACCATGCTCGCCACCAGCGTGAAGAGGGCCAAAGCCAAAGCAGCGATGCGGGTTTTATAGCCGCACAGCAGGGCCAGACCGCCACCGACTTCCACCACGATCGCCACCATCGCGCCGACTTCAGGGATCGGAAGGCCCTTGGACGCAATGTAGCCCACGGTGCCTGCAAAGCCGAGCACCTTCATGATGCCCGCGGGCAGAAAGAGAAAAGCGAGCAACAGGCGGCCAGCGAGCGCGAGGGTGTTGTGAAAAGCCATTGGGAATCCTTGGAAACGGGAGTTTGGGTAACCAACGTGCGAGGGCGAATCGGGCCGCCTATGGGCACAGATCAAACACCAGCACTTCGGCGCGCACGCCATGGGACAGCGTGATCCGCGTTTCGCCAGCCAGCATCGCCGCGTCGCCGGCGCGCAAACCCTGCCCGTTGACCAGCAGTTCGCCGCGCACCAGATGCACATAGGCCTTGCGCACCGGATCCAGCGCCAGCGTCGCTGCCTCGGCGCCGTCGAACAGACCTGCGTATAGCGACGCGTCGGCCCGGATCGTGACCGACGCATCGGCTCCGTCGCCGCAAGCCACCCGCCGTAGACGACCGCGCTTGTCGGCTTCGGAAAAAGTCTTCTGTTCGTAGCCCGGCGCGATGCCCTTCACGTCGGGTTCTATCCAGATCTGCAGGAAATGCGTCGTCGCGTCGGGGGCGTGGTTGAACTCGCTATGCTCGACACCGCTGCCAGCGCTCATGCGCTGCACATCGCCAGGAGGGATCGCCTTGACATTGCCCAAAGTATCCCGGTGC
This sequence comes from uncultured beta proteobacterium, assembly GCA_903885415.1. Classification (GTDB taxonomy): domain Bacteria; phylum Pseudomonadota; class Gammaproteobacteria; order Burkholderiales; family Burkholderiaceae_C; genus CAISIP01. The sequence goes on along the minus strand of CAISIP010000598.1, from coordinate 5,109 downwards.
GCGAGTTCGCCGCTGAGCACATAGCTGATGATCTCCATGTCGCGGTGGCCGTGGTTTCCGAATCCGGTTCCGGGTGCGATCCGGTCCTCGTTGATGACGCGCAGATTTCCCCAGCCCATGTAGCGCGGGTCGTGGTAGCCGGCAAAGGAAAAACTGTGAAAAGACTGCAGCCAGCCGTGGTCGGCCTGACCGCGTTCGATTGATCTTCGCAATGCCAACATCCTAAGCTCCCGTTAATGATGCACCCACTGGATGCGAAACCCGCACCGGCACCACGCCACCGTTTTGATGGCAGCATTCGACCTTATTTTGAACGAGATGCATCATAGCCACCTCCTATGCGTCGCTGACTTCCCCGCTGCGCTGGCATGACCGGCCGGAATGGCTGCGGCGTCAGGCGTGTATAAGCGAAGTTCAAATAACCACCGGAGGCAACACCATGACCAAGCCCAGGCACATCGCCGTCATCGGAGCGGGAATCGCCGGAATCGCCTGCGCCCGCACCTTGGTGCAAGCCGGGCACCGCACCAGCGTATTCGAAAAAAGCGCCGGCCTCGGCGGTCGCATGGCGACGCGTTCGAGCCCCTTCGGTGGCTTCGACCACGGGGCGCAGTATTTCACCGTGCGCGATCCGCGCTTTAGCCTGGCCTTACAGACCGCTCCCGCCGTATGCAAGCCCTGGAGTGCGAGCACGGTGCGCGTGCTGGATGACCACGGTGGCATCGCTGCAGCCGGTCTGCCAGCGCGCGAAGCGCATTGGGTGCCGACGCCGGGAATGGCCGCACTGGCCGCACACTGGGCGCAGCCACTGCGAGACGCAGGCAGTCTAGAAGGCGAAACCCGCGTCACCCGTATTGAGCGGACATCGCGCGGCGCCGGACGCTGGCAGCTGCATACCGTTGGCCCCGAGACTACCGACGGCCATCGTCGCCAGGTCTTTCGCGGCTTTGACGACGTGCTGCTCGCCATACCCGCCTGGCAGGCCCGCGAATTGCTCCAGAACTCGGAACTGGCAGACGATATGGCGATCGAGATCGACAAGGTACAGGTAGCGCCGTGCTGGGCGTTGATGCTGGCTTTTCCGCAGGCGATGCAGCCGGGCCTCAACACGCTGGGACCGCAGTGGAACGCCGCGCGCAGCACCCACCACCGCATCGCATGGCTGGCGCGCGAATCGTCCAAGCCCGGGCGTGACCCGATTGAGCGCTGGACCGTCCACGCCAGCGCGGCCTGGTCGCGCGAGCATTTTGACGACCAGCCCGACCGGGTACAGGCCAAGCTGCGCAAGGCATTTTCGGAGGTCACCGGAATCCGCGCCGAGCCGGCGCATGCGCAGGTGCACCGCTGGGCTTACGCGCAGACGGTACAGCCACTGGGCCGCTCCCACCTGTGGGATCCGAGCCAAGGCATCGGCGCCTGTGGCGACTGGTGCGTTGGCCACCGGGTCGAAGACGCCTTCGTTTCCGGGCTGGAACTGGCGCTGGCAGTCGCCTAGCGACCAGGGGAACTTGCGGTGGGTGGGGCGCATTTCACCTATGTGGGCCGCTTTGCGCCTTCGCCTACCGGGGCGCTGCATGCCGGCTCCCTGGTGGCGGCACTCGCCAGCTGGCTCGATGCCCGGGCCTGGAACGATGGCCGCGGCGGCCGATGGCTGGTGCGCATCGAAGACCTGGACTCGCAACGCTGCGTTGCGGGTGCCACCGAGCGGATCCTGCGCCAGCTGCAGGACTGCCATCTTCAACCGGACCAGCCGCCGGTCTATCAGTCGCAACGCACCCACCTGTACCAGCGCGCGCTCACGCAGTTGGTCGACGCGGCGATGGCCTACCCCTGTGCCTGCTCGCGCAAAGACATTGAAGCCGCCATTGCCCGCCAAGCGGGGCAGCGTGAACGCCATGGCGAACTGGTCTACCCCGGAACCTGCAGCGCCGGACTGCGCGGACGCCCTGCCCGCGCCTGGCGTTTTCGCAGCGCGCCCGCACAGGGCGGGGCCGCGGATCCGACCCGCGCGGGCGTGACGTGGCGGGACAGGCGGCTGGGGCTGCAGCAGCAGGATGTTGCCGACGCCGTCGGCGACTTTGTCATCCGCCGCAGCGACGCGGTCTTCGCCTACCAGCTCGCGGTCGTGGTTGACGACGATGCGCAGCAAGTCAGCCATGTGGTGCGCGGCGAGGACCTGGCCGACAACACGCCGCGCCAGTTGCTGCTACAGCAGGCGTTGGGAATGGCCAGTCCGCGCTATCTGCACAGCCCGCTGGTGCGCGCCGCCAGTGGCGAAAAGCTATCGAAGCAGCATGGCGCTGTGCCAGTCGACACCGCCGACCCGATGGCCGCGCTCAACGCGGCAGCCGACGTGCTGGGGCTCGGACCCCAGTCGGGCCACGTGGCGCAGGCTCTGCATGGATGGGTTCAGGCTTGGCGCCATCTCTACAATCCGGTGGTGTGAACGCCGACGCCATGCACCCCGCCCCTTCAAGCCCAGATCCAGCCAAGCACGGCCCTTCGCAAGAGTCCCACCACCGGGCGATTCGCAGCTTCGTGCGCCGCACCGGTAGGACGACCGCAGGCCAGGCGCGCGCGGTTGACGAGCTCGGTCCGCGCTTCGTCATACCCTTCCAGCCCTCTGTTTCGGCGCTGGCCGCCATCTATCCACAGCTTGGCGGGCCGGCATCGCTCAGCGGCGGGTCGCAAGCTGCGCAGCGCGCACTGGTGCTGGAAATCGGCTTTGGCATGGGCGACGCGACCGCCCATATTGCCCGCCTGATGCCCGAAACCGACTTCCTGTGCTGCGAAGTGCACCCACCCGGCGTCGGCGCGCTACTCAAACAGATAGGCGAACTCGGCCTGCACAATATCCGCATCATCGCGCACGACGCGGTCGAAGTGATGGACACGATGCTGCCGGCCTGGGACGCGTCGGCTCCGACCCGCGGCTTGGACGCCATCCACCTGTTCTTCCCGGATCCGTGGCACAAGAAGCGGCACAACAAGCGCCGCCTGGTCCAGGGTCCTTTGGTAAACCGCTTGGCCGCGCGCCTCAAGCCCGGTGGTTTCCTGCACTGTGCCACCGACTGGCAACCCTACGCCGAGCAGATGCGCCAGGTGCTGGGCGACGATCCGCTGTTGGAGAACCGGTCTGCGCTCACAGCCCCCGAACTCGGCGGCTACGCACCCAAGCCGCATTACCGGCCGCTGACAAAGTTCGAGCGGCGCGGGCTGGGGCTGGGGCACGGCGTATGGGACCTGGTGTTCCACCGCCGCTGACCCCCGACCCGGGGTTCGCCGCGGCCATGCACCGGCGCAGCGCCTGTGCGGTGCTGCCGACGCGTGACGGCGTCGGGCCGAGTTGCGTGTCGCTGCCTCCAGGCCCATGGCAGACCATGACCGACTTTCTGGTGCAGCGCTTTCCTGCCCAGCCACGATCGCAGTGGCTGCAGCGCATGCACGACGGTGAAGTGGTCGACGCGCATGGCGTTCCCGTCACCGAACACCGCCCCTATGAAAGCCAGCTGCGCATCTACTACTACCGAAGCCTGACGGCCGAAACACGAATTCCCTTCGACGAGCTGCTGCTGTTTCAGGACGCGCATCTGGTCGTGGCCGACAAGCCGCACTTCCTGCCGGTCGTTCCCTCGGGCGGCTATTTGCAGGAGACGCTGCTGGTGCGGCTCAAGCGCCGCCTGGGAATCGACAGCCTGGTGCCGGTACACCGAATCGACCGCGACACCGCCGGACTGGTGATGTTTTCGGTGCAGCCCGGTAGCCGGGACGCCTATAGCGCGCTGTTTCGCGATCGCCAGGTGCGAAAGACCTACGAGGCGATAGCACCATGGCGCGCCGACCTGCCACTGCCCCGCACGCATGCAAGCCGGATCGTCGCGTCGGCGCACTTCATGCAGCAACGCGAAGTTCCCGGTCCCCCGAACACGCTGACACAGCTCCGACTGCTGGCGACCGACGGGGTTCGTGGGCACTACGAGCTGCTTCCGGTCACCGGCCACCGGCACCAGTTGCGGGTACACATGGCAGCACTGGGAATCCCGATCGTCAACGACGGGCTTTACCCGCTGCTCACGCCGCAGTGCGCGCCCGACTTTGACAAACCCCTGCAGCTGCTCGCCCGGGCCATCGCGTTCATCGACCCGCTGAGCGGCAAACCGATGCGCTTTGAGAGCCAGCGGGCGCTGGGCCCGAGGCCTGATCCGACACCGGAGTCGCCCTCGGTCCGTTGAGCGCTGCAGCCGGCCCTCAGCGGGCGTGCGCCAGGCCGCTGACCATTGTCACCAAGCCAATTCCGGCCAGCAACCAGCTTATCTGCGCGGCGGTCTGGCGCGCGCTCAGCCGGGTCTGCAACTGCGGTATCAGGTCGGCCAGCGCCACATAGACAAAACTGCTGCTGGCGGCAACCAGGAAGAACGGCAGGTAGTCCTGCAACTGCTCGACCAGCCAGAAGCCAGCCACGCCGCCAATCGCAGTGACCGCACCCGCCATCGACACCTTCAGCAACGCAGCGCGTCGGTTGCTCGCGCCCGCACGCAGCACGATCAGGTCGCCCATATGGTGCGGAACCTCGTGCGCCAGCACGGCCAACGAGGCAATCACGCCAAGCCGGGTATCGGCGATGAAGGCCGAAGCGATCAGCATACCGTCGCCGAAGCAATGCACGCTGTCGCCGGCAAGAATGGCCCAGTTGCCGGCAACCGGAACCGGGCCATGCCCATGCGCCTCGCCGGCCGCATGCCGGTGCCCTGCGTGCGTGCCGTGCTCGTGTCGTGCCGGCGCGCCAGATGCGCCGGCGTGCGGGTCTGCAGCGGCGTCTGCGTGGTGGTGCTCGTGGCCATGGTGCCAGAGCTCCGCTTTGTCGAGCAGAAAGAAAAACACCAGCCCGACCAGCAATGCGATGAACAGGTCGTGCGCGCTGACCTGGCTCTCAAAGGCCTCGGGCAGCAGGTGCATGAAGGCGGTCGCCAGCAGGGCGCCCGCAGCCAGGCTCAGCATATGCTGCGTGTAGCGCGCCAGCGCGCCAAAGCTCAGCAGTGCGGCTATCCAGACGCTGCCGATTCCGGCGGCCAGCGTACCCATCAGTATCCAAAACAGCGTCATGGCGGT
>CAISIP010000597.1 GCA_903885415.1 uncultured beta proteobacterium | reverse complement strand
TGGGCCTGTTGGCGGCGGCGGTTATGGCGCCAATTGGCTATCAGCATCCAGGCGGTCATGAAGCTGAGCACGCCAACCAGCCAGAACAGGCCGCTACCGATGACGCCCAAGGAGGTGCGATAGGCCTGTGCCCGAAGGATCAGTCCATTTCCTACCGGTGACACTGGCACCTCGTATTCATTGATCGGGTCCGCCCACGGGAACAGGCGGGTGGCGGGGTTGCGCGGTGGCACGCTGGTACCCGCAAGCCGGGCGCCCTTGTCGTCGAGCAGAGAGACAGCGTAGCGCGCCGAAACTTCCGCCGGTACCCCGTAGCGGTACAGGCCATCGACCGAATACTCGGCCAGCACAACCCCGACGAAGCGGGTGCGGTCCATCATGGGGATATGCAGCTGCAGAAAAGCTGCCGAGCGGGTACTGGCCGGTCGCTGCGAATACACAGGCTGCTGGAGTTCGCGCGCCAGGCTGTAGATGTCCTGGATATCGCTGAGCTTGATGGTCTCGCCCAGCAATTGCCGCAGGCTCGGCTGCAGGCTGGCTGACGCGTAGCTGGCTTTGATGCGCCGGCGTTCATCGAGCCAACTCAGGCGCTCGAGGTCAGGGTATTGGTTCAGCAATGCCTCTGCGCGGCTCTGGAAGTCCTCGGCGTCGATATCGCGGTTCGCTATGTCGCGGGCAAGGCGCATGAGTTGCTCCTGACGCTCCAGTAGGCGCAGGCGCAGGCGCTGCTGGGTGTACTCGACATCGCGTTTGACGGCCTCCTGTTCGCGGTCGATTTCCTCCAACCGCAGATATCCGAAAGAGGCCACGATGGCCGCTAGAAAAAGCAATACCGCGGCCAAGGGCGCCAGCACGGCGAAGCGGTCCTGGCGGTGCGGGGCCAGTCGCCACCACCAACTGCGCACCCGGCTCGGGGCAGGTCCGCGGCGCAGGCCGAGGGACTGGGGTTGAATTGCCATGCGCGCGAGTTTAGGCTGGGCGTGATCTTTCCCGGGATTTTGAGTCCAAAGGTTGCTTCAATTTCATATTGTGAATTACGCAATCGCTATTTGAAAAACTATGCCAATGCTGCGATAATCACGCTGGGTTACGATCCATCCGAGCGCCAAGGAGACTCCAGCATGTCAGCACTTCCACAGAGCCTGTCCGGTTCTGCCCCCAAAGACGAGGATGCGCAGGAAACGCGCGAGTGGATGGATGCGCTGTCGGCGGTGATCCAAAGCGAGGGGCCCGAACGTGCGCATTTTCTGCTCGAGCAGCTGCTTGAGCATGCGCGACAAAGCAGCATCGACATGCCGTTTTCCGCCACGACCGGCTATGTCAACACCCTGGAGCCGGACCAGGAGGAGCGCTGCCCGGGCAACCTCGAGATTGAAGAACGTCTGCGCGCCTACATGCGCTGGAACGCGATGGCGATGGTGGTGAAGGCCAACCGGCACAACCCGGTTGACGGCGGGGATCTAGGCGGACACATCGGGTCCTTTGCCTCGCTGGCCAACCTGTTCGGAGCCGGCTTCAACCATTTCTGGCACGCAGAGAGCGAGGGCCACGGCGGCGACTGCATCTACATCCAGGGCCACGTCTCACCAGGGGTCTACGCGCGCGCTTTCCTGGAGGGCCGCCTCAGCGAAGAGCAACTGCTCAACTTCCGCCAGGAGGTGGATGGACGCGGCCTGTCAAGCTACCCGCACCCCAAGCTGATGCCGGAGTTCTGGCAGTTCCCAACGGTCTCCATGGGCCTGGGTCCGCTGATGGCCATTTACCAGGCCCGTTTCCTGAAATACCTCCACGCCCGCGGAATCGCCGACACCGCGAACCGCAAGGTCTGGGTGTTTTGTGGAGACGGCGAGATGGACGAGGTGGAAAGCCTGGGTGCGATCGGACTGGCGGCACGCGAGGGCTTGGACAACCTGATCTTCGTCGTCAATTGCAACTTGCAGCGGCTCGACGGCCCGGTGCGCGGCAACGGCAAGATTGTCCAGGAGCTCGAAGGCGAGTTTCGCGGCTCGGGCTGGAATGTGATCAAACTGCTGTGGGGAAGTAACTGGGACCCCTTGCTGGCGCGCGACAAGGACGGCGTACTGCGAAAGATCATGATGGAAACGCTAGACGGCGATTTCCAGGCATTCAAGGCCAACGACGGCGCCTATGTTCGCAAGCACTTCTTCGGCAGAGATCCGCGCACCCTGGAAATGGTCTCCAAGATGAGCGACGACGATATCTGGCAGCTACGCCGCGGCGGCCATGATTCGCAAAAGGTGTATGCGGCCTTTCATGCCGCAGTCCAGCACAAGGGCCAGCCCACGGTATTGCTGATCAAGACCGTCAAGGGATTCGGCATGGGCAAGATGGGCGAGGGCAAGAACAATGTCCACCAGACCAAAAAGCTGACCGATGAAGATATCAAGGCGTTCCGCGACCGTTTCAATATACCTATACCCGATAGCCAGATTGCCGATGTTCCTTTTTATCGGCCGGCAGACGACACGCCCGAGATGCGCTATCTGCACGAGCGGCGAAAAGCGCTGGGCGGCTACCTGCCGCATCGCCGGGTCAAGGCGGACGAGCAGTTCACCGTGCCCTCGCTCGACACCTTCAAATCGGTGATCGAAGCGACGCCCGAGGGACGGGAAATTTCTACCACCCAAGCTTATGTGCGCTTTTTGACGACGCTACTGCGCGACAAGGCGCTGGGGCCGCGTGTGGTTCCGATTCTGGTGGACGAGGCGCGCACTTTCGGCATGGAGGGCCTGTTCAGGCAGATTGGCATTTACAACCCGCAGGGACAGCAATACACGCCGGTCGATAAGGACCAGGTGATGTACTACAAAGAGGACAAGCAGGGGCAGATTCTGCAGGAAGGCATCAACGAAGCCGGGGGCATGAGCAGCTGGATAGCGGCCGCAACCTCTTACAGCACCAATAACCGCATCATGGTGCCGTTCTATGTCTACTATTCAATGTTCGGCTTTCAGCGCATCGGCGATCTGGCGTGGGCTGCGGGCGACATGCAGGCGCGCGGTTTTCTGCTCGGCGGAACCTCCGGCCGTACCACGCTCAACGGCGAAGGGCTGCAGCACGAAGACGGCCACAGCCACATACTGGCAGGCACCATTCCCAACTGCGTCAGCTACGACCCGACCTTCGCGCACGAGGTGGGTGTCATCCTGCACCATGGTCTTAAGCGCATGGTTGAGCGGCAGGAAAATGTCTATTACTACCTCACGCTGCTGAACGAAAACTACGCCATGCCCGGGCTGACTGCGGGGACAGAAGAGCAGATCATCAAGGGCATGTATCTGTGCCGGCCCGGCGCCGCGTTACCCAAGGGTCCGACCGGCCTGGCCGCGCCCCGCGTGCAATTGCTCGGCTCGGGAACGATATTGCGCGAGTCCTTTGTCGCGCAGGAACTGCTTGAGAAGGATTGGGGCGTTGGCGCCGACGTCTGGAGTTGCCCCAGCTTCAATGAACTCGCCCGCGACGGGCAGGACTGCGAACGTTACAACCTGCTGCATCCGTCGGAGCCCGCTTGCGAGCCATTTGTCGCGCGCCAGCTCGCCGGCCATGCGGGCCCGGTCATTGCGTCGACGGATTACATGAAGGCCTATGCCGAACAGATACGACCCTATATACCGGGGCGCCGGCGCTACAAGGTGCTTGGGACCGACGGCTTCGGACGCAGCGACTTCCGTGGAAAACTGCGCGCGCATTTTGAAGTCAACCGCCACTACATCGTGATTGCGGCCCTCAAGGCGCTT
>CAISIP010000596.1 GCA_903885415.1 uncultured beta proteobacterium | reverse complement strand
GGTCGTGTCCGTGGTCGTGTCCGTGGTCGTGTCCGTGGTCGTGTCCGTGCTCGTGTCCGTGCTCGTGTCCGTGCTCGTGTCCGTGCTCGTGTCCGTGCGCCGTCGGCGTCGGCGTCGGCGTCGGCGTCGGGTCATCGTGCCCGTGCGTATGGGCCTGCGCGGCGTAGGCGCCGGCTTCGGGCTCAAAGGCTAAGGTGTCGGCGCGAACGATCAGGTGCATCGCGCGCAGCAGGTCGGCCAGCACATGGTCGGGCTCTATTTTCAGGTGGTCGGGCTTGAGTTCAATCGGCACATGGCGGTTACCCAGGTGGTACGCGGCGCGCACCAGGTCGAAGGGCGATCCGTGTGTGGGACAGTGGCTGATGTGCAGAACCGGTTGTGGTGCGGCGAGGACGCGCACCAGCGAGCCGTCCTCGAGTACCAGCACATCGCCGCCGCGCACCACATGGCCACGCGGCAGGAACACGCCCACCAACCGCCCGCTCGAGTCAGCGGCTTCGAAGCGGCTCTTCTGGCGTACGTCCCAGTCGAGTGTGATGGTCGGTGCGCGTTTGAGCAGAACGGGGGCCAGGCCGTGGCCCTGGGCGATGATTTTGGAGGCGGTGAGCATAGGCTTTCGGGCAGGTTGGACGCTCAGATCAGCGACAGCTCTGATTGGATCATGGTTGCGCCGCCCTAGAACAGGAAATAGCGCTGCGCCATCGGCAACACGGTGGCTGGTTCGCAGCCCAGCAGCAGGCCGTCTGCCCGCACGGCATAGGTTTGCGCGTCGATCTCCATGCGCGGCGTGTAATGGTTGTGCACCATGTCGGCCTTGCGCAGGCCGCGGATGCCCTGCACCGCGACGAGCCGCTTGCCCAGCCCGTAGCGCTCAGCAACCCCGGCATCCAGCGCCGCCCTGGACACGAAGCTGATGGAGGTCTTCGCGGTGGCGCCGCCGAAGGCGCCGAACATCGGCCGGTAGTGCACCGGCTGCGGTGTCGGTATGCTCGCATTCGGGTCGCCCATGGCGGCCAGCGCAATCATGCCGCCCTTGACCACGAGCGCGGGCTTGACGCCGAAGAAGGCGGGCTTCCAGACCACCAGGTCGGCCCATTTGCCAACCTCGACAGATCCTATTTCATGCGCCATGCCATGCGCGATCGCGGGGTTGATCGTGTATTTGGCGATATAGCGGCGCACCCGGAAGTTATCGTTATGCGCCGGGTCTTCTGGCAGCTTGCCGCGCTGCTGTGCCATCTTGTGCGCAGTCTGCCAGCAGCGCAGGATGACCTCGCCGACGCGCCCCATCGCCTGCGAGTCCGAACTGAACATGCTGATCGCGCCCAAGTCGTGCAGGACATCCTCGGCGGCGATGGTCTCCTTGCGGATGCGGCTCTCGGCAAAAGCCAGGTCTTCGGCGATGCCGGCGTCCAGGTGATGGCAGACCATCAGCATATCGACATGCTCGTCGAGCGTGTTCACCGTGTAGGGCATGGTCGGATTGGTGCTCGAGGGCAGAAAGTTGCTCTCGCCGACGACGCGCAGTATGTCGGGCGCATGGCCACCGCCAGCGCCTTCGGTGTGAAAGGCGCACAGCACGCGGCCCTTGGTCGCTGCGATGGTGTTTTCGACAAAGCCCGACTCGTTGAGCGTGTCCGAGTGGATCGCCACCTGGGTGTCGGTTGCGTCGGCGACGTCCAGGCAGTTGCTGATCGCCGCCGGCGTTGTTCCCCAGTCCTCGTGCAACTTCAGACCGATGGCGCCTGCTTGGACCTGCTCGTGCAGTGCCTGCGCCATGAGATCGAGGTAAAAATGCAAATTGTGCAGCGTGCACAGC
>CAISIP010000595.1 GCA_903885415.1 uncultured beta proteobacterium | reverse complement strand
GAGCTGCAGGCCAACCGGAAGGCCGCCCGCGCCGAAGCCTGCCGGAATGCTCATGGCGGGCAGTCCGGCCAGCGAGGCCGGCAGCGTGAATATGTCGGCCAGGTAGTTCGCTACTGGGTCGTCGCTCTTCTCGCCGATCTTCCATGCGACTGTGGGCGCGACCGGACCCGCGATCACGTCACAAACCTTGAAAGCCTGCTGGAAATCGTCGGCCAGCATGCGGCGGATCTTCTGTGCCTGCAGGTAATAGGCGTCGTAATAGCCGTGCGACAACACATAGGTGCCGATCATGATGCGGCGTTTGACCTCGTCGCCGAAACCTTCAGCGCGCGTTTTGCGGTACATGTCGGCCAAGTCACGGTAATCGTGGGCCCGGTGGCCGAATTTGACGCCGTCAAAGCGGCTCAGGTTGCTCGACGCCTCGGCGGGGGCGATGATGTAGTAAACAGGGATTGAGAGCTCGGTGCGTGGAAGCGAAATTGGCACCAGCCTCGCGCCGAGTTTTTCGTATTGCGCCAGCGCCGCGTCGACCGCGGAGCGCACATCGTCGGCCAGACCTTCGCCAAAGAACTCACCGGGCACCCCGATGCGCAGGCCGCCCAGCGGCGCCTCCAGCATGCGGCTGTAGTCCTCGTTGGGAACATCCAGCGAGGTCGAGTCCCGGTCCGGATCCGGGCCGCACATCGCCCCCAGCATCAGCGCGCAGTCTTGCGCGCTGCGCGCCATCGGTCCGGCTTGGTCCAGGCTGGATGCGAAAGCAATCATCCCGTACCGCGACGCGCGGCCATAGCTCGGCTTGATGCCGGTGATGCCGCAAAAGGCGGCCGGCTGGCGGATGGACCCGCCGGTGTCGGTTCCGGTGGCGGCGGGGAGCAGCCGGGCCGCCACCGCTACCGCGCTGCCGCCGGAGGAGCCGCCGGGTACATGCGCGGCATTCCAGGGGTTGGGCAATGCCTGTGCCGCACCATGGCCGACGGCCGCTATGGCCGAGTTCTCGTTTGCCGAGCCCATCGCAAATTCGTCGCAGTTGAGCTTGCCTAGCGTGACGGCGCCCTGCTGCGCCAGCTTGGCGACGACGGTCGCGTCGAAGGGAGAGCAGTAGCCACGCAGCATACGCGAGCCCGCCGTGCTGGGAAAGTCCGCAGTGACGAAGATGTCCTTGTGCGCCAATGGAACGCCCTCGAGTGTTCCGCCACTGCCTTTCGCCAGCCGGTCGTCGGCGGCGCGTGCCTGCGCCAGGCTCACCTCTTCGTCGCGCGCCAGGTAGACGCCCAGACCGGCGTGGGCATCGGCGCGCGCCAGAAAGTGTTGCGTGGCCTCTGTCGCCGAAACCTTTCGCTGGCGCAGCCATTCAGCGAGCTCGGCGAGGCCGAGCTCATGCAGTTCGGAGTTCGCGTGCGCCATCGGCTTATTCAATCACTTTGGGAACCAGAAACAGGCCGCCCTCGACGGCCGGCGCGCTGCGCTGGTTGGCCACCCGGTGGTCGGACTCGCTGACCACGTCCTCGCGCAGACGCAAGACAACTTCGCCAATGGCCGCGTAAGGGTGGGACAGCGGCTCGATGCCCCTGGTGTCGACGGCGCGCATCTTCTGGACGGTATCGAAGAATGCGTTGATCTGTTTTAGCATGCGCCCACTTTCTTCGGGAGCGAGCTCCAGTCGCGCGAGATGGGCGATTCTGGCGATGTCGGACGGGCTGAGTGGCATGGCGAAATTTGAAGCGAAAGACGGATGCGGGGGCCGCTCGTTTGGCGGTCGGTCGGCCGGTTTGCCAGCAGGCGATGGGGTATTATCCCGCCTTTGCGCGCCATTCCTGCGGGGGTGCATTTTGGCGCGGAATCAGCGGATTTTGCGATGGTTTATTTGGTGACGGCAGGCCCAAGCGCTTGTCCTGCCCGAGAGGATTTTGATGTTTGGAGCGTTCCGTCAGTATTTCTCCACGGACTTGGCGATCGACTTGGGGACGGCGAACACGCTGATTTTTGTTCGCGACAAGGGCATTGTGCTCGACGAACCCTCGGTGGTGGCGATCCGGCATGAAGGCGGCCCACAGGGAAAGAAGTCCATTCAGGCGGTAGGCAAGGAGGCCAAGGCCATGCTGGGAAAGGTGCCCGGCAACAT
>CAISIP010000594.1 GCA_903885415.1 uncultured beta proteobacterium | reverse complement strand
GCCCGAAGGGCCTAGCAAGGTGGTCAGTTTGCCCTCGGGGAAATCAAGCGAGATGTCATTGAGCGCCTCGACGCCGCCTGGATAGACTTTTTTGACGTTCTTAACTTGAACGATGGGTATGGGAATGCGAGTAGTCATGTGGGTTATGAAGAGTGGCTTTAGCTAAAGTCAGTTGCGTTTTTCGGGCTTGAACATGACTTGCTCGGTTTTTTCCAGCAGTTCAATGAACAAGACCGAGGAAACAACTATGGCGAAAATAGCGGCGTACATCTTGTCGTATTCCGCCACGGATTGGCTGTAGGAAATGATGTCGCCTATGCCGGTTGGCGTGATCAGCAGTTCGGCCAGAATGATGCCGATAAAGCCCGATGCACAACCAAGGCGAAGACCTACAAAGATTAAAGGACTGGCAGACGGCAAAATCACTTTGCCTATGACTTGCATGGGCGTGCCTTGAAACGACTTGGCCATTTCAATCAGCGAACCGGGGGTGTTGCGCACAGCGCCCAAAGTGTTAAGCACGATCACGGGCATGGCCATGATGCACACCGTGAAAATTTTCGCCGTGACGCCAATGCCATAGGCAAAGGTCAGGACGGGGATCAAGGCAGCCAGTGGCGCTGCTTGCGCGACGATGAAGATGGGTGAAAAAAGCCACTCTGCCGAGTCTTTCAAGCCCATCGTCATGCCCAGCGAAACACCGATAAAAATGGACACCAACAAGCCGATGGACAGCGGGTACAGGGTCTTGGCAAAAGCAGTGCCCAAAGAGCCGTCGAGGGTCAGTTCCAGCAAAGCTGACATGGTTTCGGTGAAGGATGGCAGTGCTGCGCTGATGCCCGCACGCCCGGCATATTCCCATGCCAAGATCACCGCAAGAAAAGAAGCGAGTTTGAGGAAAAAACTTTTAAGGGCAGACATTGGGATTCTTTTGTTCAGGTTCAGCCAAAAAAAAGGGGGCATATTGCATGCCCCCGAATTTGTGCCTCGGAACTCGGCTGGATTATTTGCCTGCGGCTTTGCGCGCCTTGTCCAGCGGTGAGAGGTACCAGAAGTCTTCAACTTTGAGCGAAGCGGCGGGGCCTTGCATTTGGCCGGCTTCTGTGTAGAACTCGAAATCACTCTTGGCGACATCTACACCGCCGCCGATTGGCGAGAAGATGCCTTCTTTAATGCTGACTTTGTAGAAGTCGGTCACGCCGGCAAGGACTTCTTTAGGCTGGTCCATCATCAGTTTGTACTTGACCCGCTCTTGATCGATGATGCCTGGGTTGCTATTCATCTCGTTCCAAAGCTTGTAGAACTCCGCAACGATGATGTCGGCTTGCGCTTCGTGACTTTTGATCCATTCCATTCCTGCGAAAAGGGTTTCGTCAGAGGCGGGATTGGACACGCCAGGCAGGATGGTGAATTGGCCTGGGGCAGCTTTGGCCATCAGCTGGTTCTTGTTGGCCAGGTCCAAAATGGTGGCTTTGATTTGACCTTTGAGCATGCCGATAGCGCGATTTTCAGAGCCCGGCACGTAACTACGGTCGCCATATTTGATGCCTTCCCGTTTGGCGATGATATTGCCAATAGCTTCAGTGCCGGTGCCGCGCGCATGAAAAGTGAAGGGTTGGCCATCAAGGTCTTTCCAAGTTTTGTACTTGCTATCAACCACCGGGAAGAACACCAGTCGGGTGCCCTGAAACAAGATGCGCATAGGCACTTTGGACTTTTGAATGATCGAGTAGGGTGTGCCCACGCCCATGTCAGCCTGGCCATTGATAACGGCCTGAATGGCCAGTTCTTCTTTGGAGAAGAAGGTGATCTCATAGTCCACGACACGCGCCTTGGCACGTTCGAGCGCAATGACCATAGAAACCGTCTCGGTGGAGAGCACGTCTCCGAATGCAACCCTGACCTTTTTGGCCTGGGCATGCGCACCAGTGGCGAGCGTGACCATCATCGCAGCGCCTATGAACCGGGTGACCAGGCGTTTGAACCCCGTAAGTGAGTAAGCCATTTCTGTCTCCTGTTTGTGAAAATTTTGTCGCAGCTAAGTCGGTTTCACATGGATTCCAAGCCGTCTCAGCTGCGCTGCGCTTTGAACCAATTAGATCAATGGTTGTCCCCCTGAGCTGACTTGGTTCTGCTCATTCTAGGCCCCAGTTCTCTTGCGGATGTATGCCCCTCGTGCAACACACGGCGGATGGTGGAGACGGCCGCCCACCTGGGCGACCATGTGTCCCCCCGTCTCAGCGACAAGGGCTTGAAGCTACCTGCGGGGACGTTTGTGGTGCAAGTGGGGAAGCGGAAGTTTGCTCGGGTTCTTCTCGGCTGAGGATCCCTTCGTTCCTCGACCTCGCGTGATCGGGGTGGACGGCGCAGCGAAATCAAGTCGCTGGCGGCCCCAGGCCGACGGAAGACATTCGTGGAGCCGTCCGCCCCGGTTCAGCCAACGAAGAAGCTACCGGCCCCTTGCAGCCTCCAACATACGAACCATCGTCAAGTAACCACGCGACCGCGCCAAAGCCAGAGGCGTCTGACCATGCCGATCGGCCAGCTGCAGGTTCGCCCCCGCATCGATCAAGGCCTTGAGCGTGGCCTGGTGACGCGCCCCACCGTCGCCCAGCACCACCGCTTCGATAACCGCCGTCCAGTGCAGGTTGTTCACATGGTCCAGCGGCGCACCGGCGGCAATCAACTGGCGCACCACACCGTCGTGGCCCAAGTGCGCGGCGGCAATCAGGGCCGTGCCGTCGTAGCGGCTGGTGGTCTGCTTCGCGCTCGCGCCCAGTTGCAGCAACACCCGCAGCGTATCCTCGTCGTCGGCTACCGAGGCGATCGTCACCGCGTCGTAGCGATCGTTCTCCAGGCGGTTGATGTCTGCGCCGGCTTGGGCCAGAGCGCGAATCGCCTCGCGTTGGCGAGCGAAAGTCGCCACGTGCAACGGCGTGCGGCCATGCGCTTCGGTGGCGTTCACCACCGCGCTACCGGCCACCAGGCGCGCGATCTTTGCGGCGTCGCCTTTGTGGGCCGCTGCGTGCAGCCCGGTGTAAGCCGCAGCTTCGGCCGCGCTGGGGGCGACCTGGGCCTGCGAGGTTGCGCCATTGAGCGCCAGTGCAAGAACCAGTAGCAGCGTCTTCATTTCAACAACTCGGCCACCTTGGTAATGCCCGCGTTGGCACATTGCTCGTCCAGATGGCCACCGGGCGCACCGCCCACGCCCACGGCGCCGATGACCTCGTTGCCCACCTTAACCGGCACGCCGCCGCCCAGTACGAGGAACCCGGGGATGTCCACCAGCGTCGCGGCGCCGGGGTTCTTCTGCACGTTCTCCAGCATGGCGGTGGTGGTGGTGCGCGCCGAGGCCGAGGTGTAGGCCTTGCCTTGCGCAGCGCCCACGGTGTGAGGGCCCGCGTTGTCGGCGCGCTGAAGGGCGCGCAGGGAGCCAGCGCGGTCCACCACGGCGACTGTGACGTTGTAGCCGCTGGCGCTGCACGCTGCAACGGTGGCCGCAGCAATCTGACTGGCGAGGTCCAGCGACATGTTTTTCTCCACCCGCACCGCCTGGGCACTGGCGGCGGTGGCGATGAGGGACAGGGCGATCAGGGCAGCTTTGGCAACGAATGTCATGGTGTTCTCCGGTGGTGTTGAACGGTTCGATCAACCGTAGGAGAACTGTAGAAATTCGAGCCCGAAACCACCATTCGGGCGGTTACGCGCCGCGCTCCGTAGAACTACGCAGTGCCCGAGTCGCCGGCGTCAACCAGCGCTGCGTAGTGCCGGATCAGCTGCGCCAGCGAAGGCGCCTGCAGCTTGGAAAACAGGTTGGCGCGGTGCGTTTCCACCGTGCGCGGCGAGAGGCCCAGCGCGCGGCCGATCTCCTTGTTGGTCAGGCCCTCGACGATCAGGCCCAGCACCTCGCATTCGCGTTCGGAGAGCTGCGCAAAGCGTTCGCGGGCGGCGCGGTCGGCCTGATGGCGCTGGCGTGAGCGCACGTGCTGGCGCACGCCGTTCTGCAGCGCTTCGAGCAACGCCTCGTCGTTCACCGGTTTTTCCAGAAACTCGGCGGCACCGGCCTTGAAGGCGCGGCGGCACATGGCCACCGTGCCGTGGCCGGTGAGCATGATCACGGGCTGGTCCACGCCTTGGGCCATCAAGGTATCAAGCACGCTCAGGCCGCTGATGCCGGGCATGCGCACATCGAGCACGATGGCGCCGATGGCCTCGCGGTCGAACTGTGTCAGAAACAACTGCGGATCGCTCCACGGCTGCACGCGCAGGCCCACAGTGCCGATCAGCAATGCCAGGCTCTCGCGCACGGCCTGGTCGTCGTCGATCAGGTGGATGGTGGGAGACAGCGTGTCGGTGCTCATTCTCCAGCTCCTGCGAGAACTAGCCGCAGCCGGAACACCGCACCTCCGTTGGCTGCGTTGGCGGCCCAAAGCGATCCGCCCATGCCACTGGCCAGCGTCTCGCACAGACTCAAGCCCAGCCCAAGGCCACCTTCGCGCGTGGAAAAGAACGGCTCGAACAGGCGCGGCAGCACCTCGGGCGCGATACCCGTCCCGCTGTCGGCCACGGCGAGCTCGCCCATGCCATCGACCGTGCGCGCCGTGAGCGTGAGCCGGCGCTGCGTGGCAGGCACTTGCTCCAGCGCCTGCAGCGCGTTGAGGATCAGGTTGTGCACGATCTGGTCGAGCGCCACCGGATCGGCCATCACACCCAGTGCGGGCGTGCCGTCGAGCATCGGCACCACGCCGCGCCGCTGGCACTCGGGCTCCAGCAGGTACAGCGCACGGCGCACGGCGTCCACCGCGTCCACGGCTTGGCGCTGGGCGCCGCTGTCTGGCCGCTCCACCGCGCGGCGCAGCCGGCCCACCACCTCGGCGGCGCGCCGGGCCTGCGCGGAGGCCTGGGCCATGGCGCCGCGCGCGGTGGACAGCTCGGGCGGGTCGTCGTCCAGCAGGCGCTGCGCGGCCTGGGTGTTGGCCAGTACCGCGGTCAGCGGCTGGTTGAGTTCGTGCGCCATGCCAGCGGCGAGTTCACCCAGCGTGTTCAGCCGAGCCACCTGGCCCAGGCGCAGCAGTTCTTCGGCGCGGCGGCGCGCCAGCCGTTGGCGCTGCAGGTGCTGCAATGCCGCCAACAACGCGGCCACCGCCAGCACCCAGGCGACCATGCGAGCCCAGGGCCACTGGCGCCAGCCCACGGTCTGCGTGGCCACCACGTCGAAAGACTGGCTCTCGGCCGCCACGACCTTGTGGAACTCGAATCGCGCGCCGGCGCCGGCCTGCAGCCGGCCTGGTTGGACGAGGTGGCGTTGCCCCGCCTGCACCAGTTCGACCCGCACAGCGCTGGTCTGGGGCGCCATCGGCCATTCGGACCACGGCACCAGGGCCTGCAGGTCGATGGTGAGCGCGTAACTGGCGGGCTCGGAGGCGAGCACCAGCCGGTAGCGGCCGCCGGACAGGTTCAGCGGAGCGAGCGCGGCGCGACCGCTCTGGCGCGAAAGTCGCTCGGCCTCGGCCAGACCGGGGTCCGGCCAGGGGGTGGTCGCATCACTGCGCTGCACGGAGAGGATCCGCGGGTACAGCGCAGGCAGGCGCTGCTCGGGAGAGCGGCTGCCGGGTGCGTCGGGTGCGGGTTGCAGCAGCGCCAGCGTGGCCAATATCGCGTCGTGCTGCACCACTTGCTGGCTCAGGAGCCGGTGCACGATGCGCGCATCGGTCTCGAAGAGTGCGCGCTGCTGCTCCAGCGACTGGCGCGCGATGGCAGCCGCGCCGGCTAGGGCGATCGCTGCCCCGCCCGCCACCCACCACATCGAGAGACGCCAAGGACGCTGCATGTGGCGGATTCTGGCACGCGCCTTCCAAACGGTAGGCGAACACTTCGAGACGTGGCTCGATCTCGCCCGTGCCGGACAGTTCGATGGGCAAGGTGACAGCCGCGCCCCCAAGCCCTTCGTCCGCCAGTCCTTTCGCAAATTCGGCGCATCCTGGATCACATCGAGGTAGCCTCACAGCCGCCACGCATCGCCCCGGTACGGGGGCCGCCGATGTGGCAGGACTGCGACGCGCAAAAGGGCGACGGGGTGCAAGTCGAGCCGGATTGGGACCTGGCAGCACAACCGGCGGCGGACTACGAGGTGGACCAGCGCATGAATCGGTGAGGGCTCGAAGCAGTGACTTCGCAAGCACTGCGGGGAGCAGTTGCGTGCGGCGCCAGACCTAGACCCAGCTTTGGCGCCGTGCAAAGGCTCTTAAGCTGCCTCGTCCGCTCAAACTGCCCCGCTCAAAGGCGCCTGGTCGCCCAAAACCCATGCCCTACTCCCATGCAATACCTGACCTCATGGGGTTGAATTTCCGCGATTCCTTCCTTCGGGTGGCGGACGCTAGCTTCCGGGATGCAAGCCATACAGGGCGGCCTGAGGGAAGGGCTGCAGATGTCCGCGCGGCGGTTCCCGCGCCTCGCTCATACAGGGGTTGACGCTCTGGATTCCGGCGACTGCGTTCACGGGCACGATAATACTGCTCCAAGCCGATCACGAATAAGGTGCGCGCCATGTCGGGTGAAAGCCCAAAGCCATGGCTGGCGTTTTCGGCGTTCACCACCGCGAGATCGACCCACAACCGCTGGCGGAGATCAAGCAAATCTGCTGCCACTGCATCGCGGCCAGTGCGGGGAATAGGAATTTCAAACGTCCATAGGACGACCCAAGAAAGAGCCCGATACGGCCCCCGGCCGAGCCCGCAGAGGGCCGAAGTACCGTACTTCCGCAGGATGTGCTCCCGCATGGACAAGCCCAAGGCCGTCACCGCCGCCGCCCACAAGCTCGCGCGCCTGATCTACACGATGCTGACCAAGGGCGAGGAATACACCAACCAAAGCCGGGACTACTACGAGGAGCGTTACCGTGAACGCGTGCTGGCGCAACGCGCCGCCCAGCTCGGCATGCAGATTCTCCCCATTGCACAATCGGCCTGAAAAATCCTTTATAGATCAATCGCTTGGGAGGGGGTTTTAAGAGGCTTCGCCGCGTTATGCAGCGACTTGTTCCCGTACCGAGACCACCCGCTCAATGTCTTGGAGTGTCGGCAAGGTCTTCAGGTCGTAGTTGGCCTGCATGACTAGCCACGAAGCGGCATCACCACCGAAGTGCTTAGCCAAGCGCGCTGCCGTGTCGGCCGTGACAGCGCGCCGTTCCTTGACGATTTCGTGAATGCGCGTCGCTGGAACACCTAGCGCGATGGACAGTGCGTTGACGCTTAGCCCGAGCGGTGCAAGATAGTCTTCCCGAAGTACTTCGCCAGGGTGTACGGGACGCATGCGATTGACAGGGCGAGCCATATTGAATCCTTCAGTGGTAGTCCACGATCTCAACGTTTGCAGGGCCAACGTCAGTCCATACGAAGCAGATGCGCCACTGCTCATTGACTCGTACGCTGTGTTGACCCTTTCGATCGTCTTTCAGCGCTTCGAGATGGTTGCCCGGAGGTGCCTTCAAGAAGGCCAGTGTCTGCGCCGCGTCGAGTTGCGCGAGCTTTCGCTCCGCAACCTTGGCCTGCGCTCTGAATCGGCGAGGGCTCTTGCCTTCAAACAGCGCCTGCGTGTCCCTGCACTTGAACGACTGGATCATGTGCAGAGTGTATTACGCGTCGCGTAATACTGCAAGAAAAATTTCTGTAGAGACCGCCGAGGGGTGCGTTTGTGAAGCCTAACGTCGAAACTAACCGGCCCGGAACAGCAGGCCGGTGTTTGGGCTAGCATGAAATGCTTCGGTGGACGCCGGCGTTTGCATCCAGTCGCACGATCGCGCTGGTCTGGAGCCGCTGCGCAAGGCCGGCAGCGAGCTTGTTTACCGCGGCGCCACGGTAGGCGAGCTGCACCTCGCGCCTCTGGAGCTGCACAGCCTAAGCGCGCAGCGCTGACATTCGGCGCATCCTGGATCACATCGAGGTGGCCTCACAGCCGCCACGCATCGCCCCGGCACGTGGGCCGCCGCTTTGGCAGGACTGTGACGCGCAAAAGGGCGACGGGGTGCAAGTCGAGCCGGATTGGGACCTGGCAGCACAACCGGCTGCAGACTACGAGGTGGACCAGCGCATGAATTTTTAGCGAAGCAGCTTGCGGTTTCACTCGCGTCGAAACGCCACCACATGATCGGCCGCCAGTTTGATGCCGATCTTCTCGCCAATGACATGGTTGTGGTGGGACGGCACCAGGGATAACACCCGCTGGCCGCTGGGTAGTTTGAGGGTGTAGAGAAACTCGGCACCGCGAAATGCCTTGTTTTCCACCTCGGCCTGCAACGGGCTGTCGTCGTCGTGCACGATGTCGTCCGGGCGCAGCAGCACATCCACATGGCAACTGCGGGAGCAACTCTGGCACCCCCCGGTGTTGCATTCGAGCGGAATGAGGCCATCGAGCACACCCAGCTCGGTGCGCACCTGCTGGCTACTCAGCACGTCGCCGGTCAGCATCGCGCCCTGCCCGACAAAGTCCGCCACAAAGCGATTGGAGGGTTGGTGATAGAGGTTGTAGGGCGTGTCCCATTGCTGGATGCGCCCCTGGTGCATCACGCCGACCCAATCCGCCAGAGAAAAGGCCTCGTGCTGGTCGTGTGTGACGATCAGTGCGGTGGTGGCTTCACGTTTCAAAATGTCGCGCACCTCGTTCGACAGGCGCTCGCGCAACTCCACATCCAGATTCGAGAAAGGCTCGTCCATCAGGATCAGTCGGGGGCGCGGTGCCAGCGCGCGTGCCAGCGCTACCCGCTGCTGCTGACCGCCTGAGAGCTGGTGCGGGTATTTGTCGGCATGTGTGGCCAGCCCCACCAACGCCAGCAGCTCATCCACACGCGCTGTGCCCGCTGATTGATTGCGATCGGGCAGGCCAAATCCCACATTGCCTGCCACGGTCAGGTGTGGAAACAGCGCGTAGTCCTGAAACACCATGCCGATGCGGCGCTTTTCGGCGGCCAACATCACTCCGGGGCGACTGACCATTTCACCTTGCATGCGAATTTCACCGCTTTGCACCGGCTCAAAACCGGCAATGCAACGCAACGCGGTGGTTTTGCCGCAACCGGATGGCCCCAACAGGCAACCGATCTCGCCCTTGTTCAGGCTAAAGCTCAGGCTGGCGATGATTTGCCGCGCGCCATAGGAATGCGATACAGCGTCCAGACTTAGTTCAGCCATGTGGGGTTCCTTCGTGGTGCGTCGCTCCCGCACGCCAGGTCAAGAGAAGAATCGGAGCGAGTCCGGCCAGCACAATCGCCAGGGCGGGCAGCGCGGCGCGCTCCCACTCGCCCTCTGAGGTCATCTCAAACACCCGCACTGCCAGGGTGTCCCAACCAAACGGGCGCGTCATCAAAGTGATCGGCATTTCTTTCATGATGTCCACAAAAGTCAATGCAGCAGCCGTTTGCAGACTGGTGCGCAACATGGGCCAATGCACTCGCGCCAGCAGGTGCGCGCTGCTGCAGCCCAGGCTACGCGCGGCCTCGTCCACGTTGCGGGTGATGCGTTGCAATCCACTGTCAATCGGGCCAAAGCCCACCGCCAGAAAACGTACCAGGTAGGCCAGCAGCATCACCAGCAGCGTGCCTTTGAAGATTTCCGTTCCCGTGAAGCCAAACCAGGCATGGGCCCAATCAATCAGAGCATTGTCGAGCGCTGCCACCGGGATAAACAGCCCCACCGCCAACACCGTGCCCGGAAACGCATAACCCAGCGTGGCCAGGCGTTGTACCCACACCATGCCGGGGCCCGGATGCTTGCGCCCGGCGTAGGCCAAAAGCAATGCAATTGCTACAACCGACACAGCACCTAACGCTGATAGCGTGAGCGAGTGAAGGGCAAAAGACCAGTATCGTTCGTCCAGATCCCGGGTGGCGGTACCCCAAGTCCACAACAGCAACTGCGTCACCGGGATGACAAACGCCAGCAGCAGCACGGCAGCTGCATAGGCCAGTGCCAGCCACCCTTGTGCAGGTGTGAGCTGAATGCGCTTTGAGGCCGCACCCCGCCCCACTGCGCCGAACCGCATTTGCGCCCGCGACCGCTGTTCGATGACGACGGCTATCAGCACAAACACAATCAAGACGCTGGCCAGTTGTGC
>CAISIP010000593.1 GCA_903885415.1 uncultured beta proteobacterium | reverse complement strand
GCTTCAACGGCGTGACCAGTTCCGTCAGCCGGATCGACTTGCGCGGGTAGGCCAGCAAGTCCACGAGTTCATAGTAGCTTTGTATATCGGCGTGTGGCACGCGTCCGGTGAAGACAACCTTGTCGCGCAAACCCAGTTCTTCAGCCAGCGACCTCAGGGGCCCGTCCTGCGGCCCGCCGCCCACCAGCAGCAACCGAACCTCCGGCATGGTGTCGAGTATGCGCGGCAGAGCTCGGATCAGAATGTCCAGACCCTCGTAGGCGTAGAAGGATCCGATGTAGCCGATGACTGATTTTCCAGTGAGACCCAGCTTGCGCTTGAGGGCTTCGTCGGACACACCATCCGAGCAGAAGTCCCGGACATCAACGGCGTTGGGGATGACCGTGACCTTGGCAGGGTCGATGCCGCGATCGACGATGTCGGCTCGCAGCCCTTCGCAGATGGTGGTGACTGCGTCGACCCGGCGCAGAGCCCAGCTCTCCAGTCCCCGAGTCAGTCGGTAACGCAAGCCCCATTCGTTGGCGGTGCCATGGTCGACCGCACCGTCTTCCCAAAATGCCCTCACCTCATAGACTACCGGTATCCCCATTCGACGACCGACACGAATTGCCGGTATCGCATTGAGCACCGGGGAGTGGGCGTGCAACACGTCGGGCTTTGTCGCTTCGGCCACGTCGGCGATGCGAGCAGTCAACTGCTTCATCAGCGCGAGTTCTCCAATGCCCGGCAACGCGCAATAGGGGCCGCTGGCGGGGGGGGTACGGAAAAACCGCAGTCCCTCGACACAATCTTCCGAGGCGGGGCCGGGCCCCTGCTTCGGACCGGTCAGGTGCAGCGTTTCCCACCCCAGCGCGCGCTGCGCCCGCAGGATCGCCAGTGTGCGGAAGGTGTAGCCGCTGTGTAGCGGAATCGAATGGTCCAGAATGTGCAGGATCCGCATGACGCTATAGGCCTGGCAGAAGCTTCGCGTCGGTGCGCGGGGCAGGAGCGTCCGGACGGCTCACCAGCACAGTCCCATGACGCGGCCACGCAAGGCGAAGCGCTCGGGTATGTGCACCAGGTCCAGCACGGTCTGATCAGCTCGGACATGCAGCGCCAGCGCTTCAAGCACGGCGGCACTGTCAAGCCCCACGACGAGCAAATCCGAATCGGCTACGACGCTTTCTACCGTCGGTCGAAGATGCGCTCCGATATGCGGAATGTGCTCCTCAATAAAGCGGCTGTTGGCCCCCAACAGCCGCGAAAGACTGACATCCGGATCGTAGACCAGCAGATCAAGGCCTTTGCCAATGAAATGCTCGGCCAGCGACACCATCGGACTTTCGCGAAGGTCATCGGTGCCGGTCTTGAACGACAGGCCGATCATGCCGACACGGCGCTTCCCGCTGGCCAGCACCTTGTCGATGGCGCGTTCCAGATGCTTCTTGTTTGAGCCCGCTATCGAGCCCAGCATGGGCAACTCGACATCACGCATGCGCGACATGTGCATCGTGGCGCGCAGGTCCTTGGGCAAACAGGAGCCACCGAACGCGAAACCGGGCCTGAGATAGGCGGCGGAAATATTGAGCTGGCGGTCCTTGCAGACCAGGTCCATCACCTCGAAGGGGTTGACTTGCAGCGCCTCGCACAGCCTGGCCGATTCGTTGGCAAAGGTGATCTTGAGCGCGTGGAAATTGTTGCAGCAGTACTTGATCATCTCGGCGGCGCGGATGGATGTGGCGTGAAACTCGCATGGAAGGTGACCAAACAGCTGACGCAAGGCCTGCACCGGTGGGTCCGTGTCCGCCCCTACCACGGTAAACGGTGGGTGGTCGTAGTCGCGAATCGAAGTGCCCTCGCGCAGAAACTCGGGCTGGAAACAGGTGTAAAAACCCTCCCCGTCCCGCTTGCCCGACTCCTGCTCCAGGATCGGACGCAATACCGTCTCGACCGAAGCCGGCGTCAACGTCGACCTGAAGACGAACACATGCGGCAGATCCTTCTCGCGTATGGCCCGCCCCAAGGCGCGGCACAGCCTGACAATAGCGGCCTGGTCCTGGCTCCCGTTGGACGCCGAAGGCGTTCCCACACAGATCAGCGACAGTTCGGACTCGAGAACCGCGCTGCGAACATCGCTGGTGACTGCAACCCTTCCGCTGCCGGTGGCGCGTGCCATCAGCTCCACCATGCCCTCCTCAACGACCGGAGTCCGGCCTTCGCGGATTAATGTGAGCTTGACCGGGTCGATATCCACGCCGATGACCTGGTGGCCATCCCGCGCCAGGCAAGCCAGCGACACAGCGCCCACATAACCGAGTCCAAAAATACTGATCTTCATGCCGCCACCTTCCTTGGTTCACTGACAGACCCAAGGTCTGGGCCCATTCCGAGATGGGTTTCGATCAGCGCGTCGAAGCGGTGCATCGAATGTCCCCAGTCGTGGTTGGAAAGCACCCTGGCCCGCCCGGCCCGCGCGAGCCGCTCGCGCTCCAGCGGGTTCGCAAGCACCCGGAGAATCGCGTCTGCCGTCGACTGCGCACCCTCGGCCACCAGAAAATGCTGGTGGGCCACAGCGTCGACTCCGCCAGCGGCTACCGGGGTAGTGACGACCGGAATTCCCGCCGCCATCGCTTCGAGAATCTTGTTCTGCGTGCCCCGGGCGATATTCAGCGGCGCTATCGACAAGGCCGCCTTGTGCAACCAGGGCCGGACATCGGGCACCTGCCCGGTGACCACCACCCCTGGAATATCCGCAAGACGCCTGATCGCCATGGACGGAGCCGCGCCGACGATGTCGAGCTTGATATTTGGGCGCTGGGCGCGCAAGCGTGGCAGTACATCTCGGCAAAATTCCAACATGCATTGCTGGTTCGGGTAGTAATCCATGCGCCCCAGAAAGCAAATGCTATCGGCCTGGTATGGCGCGCCAACCGGGCTGAAATAGCTGCCGTCAACGCCGTTTGGAAACCAGCCGGTGCGGCGCGCCGAGTGGAGGGACTCCAGCGTCTCCCACTCTGCGCGCGTGGTCGCCGTGCACAGCTCAAAGCGGCGCGCCAGCTGCTTTTCGGCATACAGCATTTTTGTGCCCTCGAGCCGATAGCCCATCGACATTGGCCAGGACTTGTAGCGCGCGTACTCAAGCCACTTCTGCGAGTCCATATCGCCGAAGTCAAGAATCTTCGGAATGTGCGCCACATGCGCAACATACTGCGCAACCGAGGAGCAGTGCACCACAATCAAATCAAGCCGCTGGGTGCGCAGCAGGTCCCGGATCCGCCTGGCGAGGCTCGCAGAGTAGAAGTAGCCCATTGACGACGGTTCGACGGTGGGCAACCGGGCCAGC
>CAISIP010000592.1 GCA_903885415.1 uncultured beta proteobacterium | reverse complement strand
GGCTGATAGCCGGCATCTACGCGCTGACGCTGATTGCGGCGAATGCCGGCGACGAGTTTGACCTGAAGGAGGTGCTGGTGCTGGCGACGGTTTTGTCGCTCATCTGCTACTTCACATTCATCAAGCTGCTCAACCTGCAGTTCCCGGTCTGGCCTGCATTCATTACCGGTTAAGGACTAGAAAATGGACCTGATTGCCAACCTTTCGCTCGGCTTTGGCGTGGCCTTCACGCCGATCAACCTGATGTACGCTTTCATCGGCTGCCTGCTTGGAACGCTGATTGGCGTGCTGCCGGGTATCGGTCCGCTGGCGACCATCGCGATGCTGCTTCCTGCCACCTACGCGCTGCCACCGGTGTCGGCGCTGATCATGCTCGCGGGCATCTACTACGGCGCGCAGTACGGCGGCTCGACGACCGCGATCCTGGTCAATCTGCCGGGCGAGTCGTCGTCGGTGGTGACCGTGATCGATGGCTACCAGATGGCGCGCAAGGGAAGGGCGGGTCCGGCGCTCGCTGCCGCAGGTATGGGCTCTTTTTTCGCCGGCTGTGTCGGAACCCTGGTTCTGGCGGCCTTTGCCGTGC
Organism: uncultured beta proteobacterium; assembly: GCA_903885415.1. Lineage (GTDB taxonomy): Bacteria > Pseudomonadota > Gammaproteobacteria > Burkholderiales > Burkholderiaceae_C > CAISIP01. The sequence continues at coordinate 1,207 of CAISIP010000592.1, read as the reverse complement.
CGCTAACCGAAGTCGCTTTCAAGTTCGGCCCGGCAGAGTACTTCTCGCTGATGGTGCTGGGCCTGATCGGCGCGGTGGTGCTGGCGTCGGGTTCGCTGCTCAAGGCGGTGGGCATGATCCTGGTGGGGCTGCTGATGGGGCTGGTCGGGACCGATGTGAACTCGGGCGTCGCCCGCTATAGCTTTGACATACCGGAGCTGACCGACGGCGTCGGCTTTATCGTCATCGGTATGGGGATTTTTGGTTATGGCGAGATCATCAGCAACCTGGGCAAGCATGAAAGCGAGCGCGAGGTGTTCACCGCGAAGGTGCAGGGCCTGTTCCCGACCAAGGCCGACTTCCTGAACATCATTCCCGCCGTTTTGCGCGGAACCGTGCTGGGGTCGATGCTCGGCATTCTGCCCGGCGGCGGCGCGTTGATGGCGGCATTCGCTGCTTACACGGTGGAAAAGAAAACGCCGCTCAAGCCCGGCGAGGTGCCTTTTGGCCAGGGCAACATCCGCGGCGTCGCGGCGCCCGAGTCGGCCAACAACGCGGCCTCGCAGACCTCCTTCATACCGCTGCTGACGCTGGGAATACCGCCCAACGCGGTGATGGCGCTGATGGTCGGTGCGATGACGATCCACAACATACAACCCGGCCCGCAGGTGATGACCAGCAACCCGCAGCTGTTCTGGGGGCTGATCGCGTCGATGTGGATCGGCAACGCGATGCTGATCGTGCTGAACCTGCCGCTGATCAGTATTTGGATCAAGCTGCTGACGGTTCCCTACCGCTGGCTGTACCCGGCGATCGTGCTGTTTTGCGCCATCGGCGTCTACTCGACCAACAACAACACCTTCGACATCTGGATGGTGGGCCTGTTCGGTGCCATCGGCTACCTGTTCGTCAAGCTCGGAACCGAGCCTGCGCCGCTGCTGCTGGGCTTTATCCTGGGGCCGATGATGGAAGAAAACCTGCGCCGCGCGCTGCTGCTGTCGCGCGGCGACTGGAGCGTCTTCGTCACCCGCGGCTTGTCGGCGAGTCTGCTGGCGGTGGCGGCGCTCCTGCTGGTGATCGTGATGCTGCCGGCGGTGAAGAAAAGCCGCGAAGAGGCTTTTGTCGAAGACTGAGCCTGCCCGGCCCCCTGCACGCGGCGCCGAGGCTGCCGCGTTTCGTATACGGCACCCTCGGGTGCCGTTGTGACTCCTAACTGCGAGACTCCGAT
>CAISIP010000591.1 GCA_903885415.1 uncultured beta proteobacterium | reverse complement strand
AACGGTCTTAATGCCGCCGCGCAAGGCTGCCAGCAATTTTTCTTTCAACCCGCCGATTCCCGTCACCTCACCACGCAGGGTGATTTCGCCGGTCATCGCGACATCGCCGCGCACCGGTATTCCCGTGAGCGCGGAAACAAAAGCGGTCGTCATGGCAGCCCCCGCGCTCGGCCCGTCCTTGGGCGTGGCGCCGTCGGGCACGTGGATGTGTATGTCCTTCTTCTCGAAGACTTCGTCCTTGATTCCCAGTCGGGCTGCCCGGCTTCGCACAACGGTGCGGGCAGCCTCAACCGATTCCTTCATGACGTCGCCCAGCGAGCCGGTTCGGGTGATGACGCCCTTGCCGGGCATGAGCGCCGCTTCTATGGTGAGCAAGTCGCCACCGACCTCGGTCCAAGCCAGTCCCACCACCTGCCCGACCTGGTTGTGGTCCTCGGCACGTCCATAGGTGTGCTTGCGCACGCCAAGAAAATCGTTGAGGTTGTCCGGATTCACCACCACCTGCGGCAGCATCTTTTTCAGCTGCAAGCCCTTCACCACCTTGCGGCAAATTTTCGACAACTCGCGCTCGAGCGAGCGCACGCCCGCCTCCCTCGTGTAATAGCGCACGATGTCGCGCACCGCCGCCTCGCTCACCGCGAGTTCGGACTCCTTGACGCCGTTGTTTTTCAGTTGCTTCGGCAGCAGGTACCGGATAGCAATGTTGGTTTTCTCGTCCTCGGTGTAGCCCGACAGGCGGATCACTTCCATCCGATCAAGAAGCGCAGACGGTATGTTCATCGAGTTTGAGGTCGCCACGAACATCACGTCGCTCAGGTCGAAGTCGACCTCCACATAATGGTCGCCGAACTTGTGGTTCTGCTCCGGGTCAAGCACCTCCAGCAAGGCACTCGAAGGGTCGCCCCGAAAGTCGGTTCCCAGTTTGTCAATTTCGTCGAGCAGAAACAAGGGGTTGCGTGCGCCCACTTTCGACAGGCTTTGCAGCACTTTACCGGGCATCGCGCCAATGTAGGTACGCCGGTGCCCCCGGATTTCAGCTTCGTCGCGCATTCCGCCCAGGGCGACGCGCACATACTTGCGCCCGGTGGCCTTGGCGATCGACTGGCCCAGCGAGGTCTTTCCGACGCCCGGAGGCCCCACCAGACACAGGATCGGCGCCTTTACCTTGTCCACTCGCTGCTGAACCGCAAGATATTCCAATATGCGGTCCTTTACCTTATCGAGCCCGAAATGGTCCTCGTTGAGCACATTTTCGGCATTCGCCAGGTTGTGCTTTATCTTGGTCTTGACGCTCCAGGGCAAGGCAGCGAGAACGTCGATGTAATTGCGCACCACCGCCGCCTCGGCGGACATGGGCGACATCAGCTTTAGCTTCTTGAGTTCTGCCTCCGCCTTCTTCAATGCGTCCTTGGGCATCTTGGCCGCCTTGATGCGCTTTTCTATCTCATCGACATCGGCGCCGTCCTCGCCCTCGCCCAGTTCCTTTTGAATGGCTTTGACCTGCTCGTTGAGGTAGAAGTCACGCTGATTTTTTTCCATCTGCCGCTTGACCCGGCCCCGGATTTTTTTGTCGACGTTGAGGATGTCGACTTCGCGCTCTATCTGCTCGAACAGGTTTTCTAGGCGCTCCTTGACCCCGGACAGACCCAGAACCGCCTGTTTGTTCTCGAGTTTGAGCGGCAAGTGCGCAGCGATGGTGTCAGCCAGTCGGCCAGCGTCGTCAATACTGGAAATGGACGTCAGAATTTCCGGCGGGATCTTCTTGTTGAGCTTGACGTATTGGTCAAACTGCTGCATCACGGCGCGTCGAAGCGCCTCAATCTCGCTGGCCTTTGCCCGCGGCTTT
>CAISIP010000590.1 GCA_903885415.1 uncultured beta proteobacterium | reverse complement strand
GTGATCTTGCGTATCGCGGCGATCAGTGCCTCGGCCAGTGCCGGCGAGCCCAGCGCATCGACGACGACGACCCCCGAATCGGTGACGACGAAGCCGGCGTTGGATATGAAGTTGCGGTTGGCACCCGACCCGAGCTCCGATTGGCCCTGCACAAACCAAACCCGGTCGGCCACCTGCACCGGCTGCATGGTGGCGCCCTCCTGCGCGCTGGCACCGCCTGGAGCCAGCGCGAACGCACAGGACGCCAACAGCCAACGGCAGCTTGCCTGCCACCGCAGGCGCGCTGCGCGCGCCAAGCCAGCCGCAGCCACGCTGCGTAGGGACTTTGCGCGCTCGGGCATACGGTGCACGCCCTCAGGCCAACGTGTCGGCCCAGATGTTGCGCGCCCAGGCCATCGCATAGGCGCCTTCGATTTCGCTCGCGGCACCCGAGACGCCGCCGGAACCAGGCACCGCCAGCATCGTCTTCTGGGCGGCGTCATAGCGATGGACGCTGGCCACGTGAACCACCTCGGTGTCGCTGACAAAGCTGTAGCAGGTGTTGTTGTAAATCGGCATCGGGTTGGGCTGCTTGCCGGTCAGCAGCGCCACCACGGCGCCAGCGCAGGTCTTTCCATGCTGGTTCGCCATGTGTCCCGACTTCGGCATGGCCGGCGCGGTCTGAATCGAATCGCCCACCACATGGATGAACTTCGCGGCCTTGGACTCGTGCGTCAGAAAGTCGACCTCGCACCAGCGCTGGTTGGCCGTCGCCAGCCCGGTCCTGACGGCAATGTCACCGGCACGCATGGCCGGCAGGACATTGAGCACATCGGCTTTGAGGTCGTCGTTGAATTCGAACTTCAGCGTTCGAGCGCCAGCGTCTACGTCGACCAGCGTGTGTCGGGGCCGGTACTCGACGATGCCCTTGTAGCGGTCCGCCCAGGCTTTCTTGAAAAGCGGGCCCTTTGATGTGACGTCCTCGTTGGCGTCGAGCACCAGCACTTTGCTCCTGGGTTTGTGTTTGCTGAAATAGTGCGCTACCTGGCAGGCGCGCTCATAGGGTCCGGGCGGGCAGCGGTACGGCGCCAGTGGAACCGTCAACGCATAGACGCCTCCGTCGGGCATCGCCTCGAGCTGTCGGCGCAGCGCCAGCGTCTGCGCTCCGGCTTTCCATGCGTGCAGCACCTGCTCCTGCGCGCCAAGCTTGCCCATGCCCGGCAGCGTGTCCCACATCATGTCGACCCCCGGCGACAGCACCAGCCTGTCGTAAGGCAGTTCGGCACCGCCGACCAGGCGCACGACACGCTTGTCGGCGTCTATCCGCGCCACGCTATCGCGCACCAGCTGGACGCCATGGCGCCGCACCAGGCCGTCGTAGGGCGTCGTGATGTCGGCCATGGCCTTGCTGCCGCCGATCACCAGGTTGGAGATCGGACAGGAAATGAAGGCGGCATTGGGCTCGACCAGCGTGACCTGCACCTGATAGTCGGACCACATGCGGATGTATTTAGCAGCGGTGGCGCCACCGTAGCCGCCGCCCACAACGACCACCTTGGGGCCGCCGGCGCCGCCACCCATCTGGGCGCAACCCGACACCAGAGCCGCGAGGCCTAGCACCGAACCGGCGGTGGCGCCCTGAACCAGTTGACGACGTTGGATGTTCATGGTGACCCCTATTTTTTTAAAGCGGCGAAATAGGCTGCGAGCTGGCCAAGTTGCTCGTCCGAGTAGCCTTTGCTGATCTGGTGCATGATCGTGGCCGGCCGGCTGCCGCTCTTGAACGCCTGCAGCGCCTTGAGCAGATCGTCGTGTGCCAGTCCCGCGAGCGACACCATGCCGGGCTGGGCGACACCCAGCGTCCCGTGGCAGTTCGCACAGGCTGCCGCCCAGTTGCGCACCTGCAGCGGGTCGGTCTGCGCGACGGCGCCCTGCCCGAGCGCCAGCAGCGCCAGCGCGGCGAGCGCCTTGAACCGGTTCTTCTTGATGGATGGCATGTCTTCTCCTGGTAATGCAACAGGTGGCTGAGCCTCCCGGCGGGCAATAAACCCCTCATGACTCTGGATCCTATCGCTAATCTTGGATATTCACCGTCGCCGGGCATCGGGATTTACCCGATGCCCGGCGACCCGTTACAAGGATCGGCGTTAACCGGCTTTCACCACCTCGGATTCCATGGCGATCTGCGTGCACACCGACCGGCACAGCATGGCCACGCGTTCGTCGGTGATGCGGTAGAAAATCTGCACGCCCTCGCGGCGTTTTCCCACAACACCCGCCTGATACAGGGTGTGGAGGTGCTGCGACATATTGGGCTGCGTGGTGTCGATCTCGGCGAGCAACTGGCCGACATTTTTTTCAGCGTTGCACAGACTGCTGATGATCTTCAGCCGCATCGGTGCCGACATCAGGCGAAAGACTTCAGCAGCGCTTTCGAACACCGCGTCGGATTCGACAGACTGGGTCAGTGCTTGGGGACTCGTTCGCTTGGCCATGTGCAATTGCTCGCCATTGTGCAGCAGGCGCGCCGCGGCCTCTGCGGTCCCGAGCCCGTGCCCCTGGCAAGCGCATCGGTTCTATGCGCGCGGCGTGTCGGTCAGCGCGACGCTTGCGCTGGTCGTCGATTCTGGCGGACCACCGCACAGGGCCAAGGACTCAGCGACGCGCGCGCGACGCCAGCAGGCCGAGCAGTTCGCGTAGCGTGTCGCTGGCGGTCGACCCCGCCAGGTCCAGTACCAGGCTGCGCCGGTAATAGGGGCTGAGGTCTAAGCCTACGCCGACACCAAAGACCGTAATCGCTGCGCCGTGCGCGCCCGCCTCGACCGCGTGCACCATGTCGCGCAGATGGTGGTCGAGGTACTGCGCGTCGTTCGCCAGGCTGGTCGCGCTGTCCATCGGCGAGCCGTCGGACAGCACCAGCAGCAGCTTGCGCGACTCGCCGCGCTGCGCCAGCCGACGCGCTGCCCATTGCAAGGCCTCGCCGTCAACGCCCTCGCGAAACAGCTCGCCGCGCAGCAGCGCCGCCATCGGCAGGCGCGCGCGGCGCCACGGGGCCTGCGCGTCCTTGAAAACCATATGGCACAGTTCGTTGAGTCGCCCCGGGTGCGGTGGACGCCCGGCGCGCACCCAGTCGCGCTGGGCGCGCCCGCCGTTCCAGGCGCCGGTGGTGAACCCCAGCACTTCGCTGACGACGCCCGCCATTTCAAGCGCGCGCACCCACAGGTCGAGCAATGCGGCGAGTTGCCCGGCGTGCTCCTTCATCGAGCCCGAACAGTCGACCAGGACCGTCAGCGCGCAGTCGGCCACCGGCTGCGCGCGTTCGCTGAGAAACAGCCGGCGTTCGCAAGGCGTTGCCACCAACTGCGCCAGCCTGCGGCCGTCGAGCTGGCCCTCTTCGTGGCCACCGTCCCAGCCATCGCGCACCGGCGCCGCGAGCAGTGCCCGCAGCGACCGCGCCAGCCACGCCAGGTTCACGCCCATCGTTGCCACACGCGCGTCAAGCCGCTCGCGCAGCGCCTGCAGCAGTGGCTTGCGCACCAGCCCGGCGGCGGCTGTCTCGCGGTCGTAAGCGCGCGAAAAAACGCGGTAGGCGGGTGCGCCTGCAAGCACCAGGCTGCGGCCGCATACGGCGGTGGCAAAGCTGCTGCTGACTTCGCTGCTGCTCTCGGTCAGCAACGCAAAGGCAGCGTGCGCGTCGCTCTCGCCCTGTGCGCCGGGATCATCCTCGCCTGGCCCGGCTGCGCGCAGCATGCCGGCGATGCAGCGCGCCAGCGACAGCGCGTGCACCGCATAGGCGCACTGGTCCGTACGCGCGCGGCGCAGCCCCGCGAGGTCGACGCCGATGACCGGCGCCAGCGCGGCGCGCGTCGCCTCGATCAGGTCTTCGGTCTGCTCCACCACCGGCTCGCCGCTGACGCGCGAGCGCGCCATCTGCGCCACCGTGTACAGCAGCAGTCCGCGCGCGCTGTCGCCCAGCCCGGCCTGCTGAAATGCGAGCGACCAGGTCTCGAAGCAGTGGCGCAGGTTGCGCTGCAGCCCGCGCCATGGTGCGCCGCACGCCGCCTCGCAGCGGAACTGCTCCAACAGCTCGAACAGCAGCCGCTCGAGCGCGTCCGCCGGGCGCAGCCGCGCATGCAGCGCTTCGTCGCTATGCAGCAAACGCAGCGCGAGCCCGTCGGCCGCGCCGCGAAAGGACGCGAAGTCTGCGCTGGCGGGTTGCGGCTGCAGGTGCGGCGCGTACAGCGGCAGCGGGCTGCGGCCACGGTGCAGCCGCTGGCCGCGGAATTGCAGGTCGGCCTGGCCGCTGATCGCGCGGATCGCAGCGGCGCACAATTCGTCGACGCGCTGCTGGCGGCGCGCCAGCAGCGGCGCCGAAGCGCCGCCGTAGGCCGTCGCCTCGGGCAGGTCACGCGCGAGCGCGCTCGGGGAGGTGTCGCGCGCCAGCGCGAAGGCGTCGCCCTGCGGGGCACTCCCGGGGCGCGCTGGCGCGGCGCTCACGGCAGCTTGCCGGTCACGGCGAAGGATTCGCCGAGCTCCTGATCGAAGCAGCGCTGGAAATACTCGGCCACCACGGCGCGCTCGGCGTCGTCGCACTTGTTCACGAAAGACAGGCGAAAGGCCATCGCCGGGTCGCGAAAAATGCCGACGTTCTCGGCCCAGGTAATGACGGTACGCGGCGACATCAGCGTCGACAGGTCGCCAGCGGCAAAGCCCTTGCGGGTGAGCGCCGCCACCGCGACCATCGAGCGCACCATCGCGACGTCCAGCGCAGGCACCCGGGCCTGCACGATCGCCACCTCCTCTTCGGGCGCCAGATAGTTCAGCGAAGCGACGATATTCCAGCGGTCGATTTGCGCATGGTTGAGGCGCTGCGCGCCATGGTACAGGCCGTTGAGGTTGCCCAGTCCGACCGTGTTGGCGGTGGCAAACAGGCGAAAGAAGGGGTGCGGACGCAGCACCCGGTTCTGGTCCATCAGCGTGAACTTTCCACCCTGCTCGAGCACCCGCTGGATCACGAACATCACGTCGGGCCGGCCGGCGTCGTACTCGTCGAACACCAGCGCCACCGGACGCTGCAGTGCCCATGGGACGATGCCTTCCTGGAACTCGGTCACCTGCTGCCCGTCGCGCAGCACGACGGCGTCCTTGCCGACCAGGTCCAGCCGGCTAATGTGGCCGTCGAGGTTCACCCGCACGCAGGGCCAGTTCAGCCTTGCGGCGACCTGCTCGATGTGCGTCGACTTTCCGGTGCCGTGATACCCTTGGATCATTACGCGGCGGTTGAACTTGAAACCGGCGAGGATGGCCCGCGTGGTCTGCGGATCGAACCTGTAGGCCGGGTCGAAATCGGGCACATAGCTCGATTTCTCGGCGAAGGCGGGCACCTTCCAGTCGAGATCGATGCCGAATGTCTTTCTCGCATCGAGCTCCTTCGTGGGCGCGAGCGAGATCAGGGCGTCGGAAGCGTCAGTCACGGCCATGGGAGGAATTCTCTACTGTCCTTGCCTGCATATAGTCGGTCCAGCGGACACATTGCAACGCAGCAGGT
>CAISIP010000589.1 GCA_903885415.1 uncultured beta proteobacterium | reverse complement strand
GTCAAATGTTTCACTGAACCAGTCGTGAATCATTCGTTTTTCATAATTCATCGGTGGTTCGTAGATGAACATCATGCCGGAAAACCGATAGCCCATATCTTTGATATTTTCCTCGCCAGTTTTTATAACCGTGCCAGCAGCATCCTTGAGTTCGTAGGTGAAGCTGATGCTGGGAAAGTAGACCTCACGCATGACGCGGATTCCCTGTGGAAAATCAAGAAAGAAATACTCAACATCGCCCGCCAGGTCCACATCCGTTATCGTCAAGTTCAGACTCTGGTCTGCCGCCAAATGATCTTCTGCCGCATCTTCAAAATAAGAAGTCAGCGTGGCGGTAACGCGTTCCTGGAAGTTTTTTGGTGATTCGTTGCCGGCCTGAATATCACGATACTTTTCAGGTTCCCTCCACTCGATCTCGACCGTTGCAGCCTGTACCCATCCAGTGAGAAACATCGCAAACAATGCTGCGCCTAACATTCCAGTGTCTTTGTGCATAATGTGCTCCCATGCGTAGCCTGTTAAAGATTACACAAAGTCCGGGCGTGGGCGTTCTTGACTCAGGTCAAGCTGCTCGGAGTTTATTGATCGCTGATAAGCTATGAGCTAAGAGCTATGTGGGACATCCACTTTTTGGAGAGAACTGCACGACGTCAAGACCCTACCCCGCAGATTCGGCTTGAAAATCGAGTCAGCTCTGCTTCAAAGATAAAACTGCAGACACGCCAATCCCTGCCACTTTTCAAGACGGTAATCGACTGGGGATATGCAAGCGGATTTTAAAATGACCGGACGCTTTTCAATGCTCACTATTTTGGCGAGACCATTGAGCATCGTGATGGACTCCTTCTGAATCTCTTTTGCGAGCGACTTCCATTGCGCCGAAAACTAAATGTGACTGTCCCATTTATATTCCACAGGTATAACTGGTTGCAGCGCAGACCCAACTCAAATGCAAGCTCGGTGAAGCCTGGGTCTGGACGTTCACACCTTCGGTGAAACACGACTAAATGTGGCTGTCCCTTTTATTTACCCTTCTCTATGAATTATTTTTCGTTCTCCATCTTTCTTTGATGTCGATCAATTACTCAAAGGGCCATCGTCGCAGAATTACGCTGACGACAATAATGTCGCCCGAGGCCCTGCCTCATATTCGCCAAAGAGGACAAAATCCATGCAAACGAACATTACATCTTTTACCTTGCGCCCCTTGCTGTTTGCCACTGCCTTGCCTGTTTGTCTGGCACTCGGAATGGCACTAACCCGGTCTGCAGCAGCCGCTCCGGCAGACGACCCCTTGCCGGTTCCGGTCAGCATCAATGCCTTGATGGTCACGATGATCGATCATTCCGCCCATCACATTTGGGACATGGAGGCCCAGGATCGGGATCTGTCTGAAGAGGAGTGGAGAACGGTGGAGTATTTTGCCATTCAACTGGCAGCTGGTGGCCCATTGGTTGCGCTCGGGGGTAGCGGTAGTCAGGACACTGCATGGGCTGCGACTGACCAATGGCGTAGCTATTCGCAGGCCATGTCCAATGCAGCCATGATCGCGATGGATGCGGCCAAAAACAAAGACAAAATGCTGCTCAGCAGTGCCGGTGATGCCCTTATTGCCACATGCCTGAGCTGCCATGAACAGTTCAAGCCAGAGAGCCCGACGGAAGGCATATTGCATCAGCCAGAGTACGATCATCTGTATCATTTGTTTGAATAAACGGTATTGAACGTCAGGCACTGGCGCTCGCAGTTTGCGCAAGACCATTGCGCCGGAGGACCCGCTCTAGCGCTGAGCGAGTTCTTGCAGGTTGGTACCCCGCGACAGCCAACTGTGATTTGCGGGGTATCCTGCGAGATATTGCTGCCCGCATGCATGCCCGCATGTGCGCATGGGACACCCACTCTTAAAACCTTAACCGTCTCGTAGAGTAAGAAAAAGCGGACGTCCCACTAGTCTTCCTCAAAGCTTCCTGCCAAGCCGCTTTTCTATTTTCTTGCGTTCCCACGTGGGTCCGAACAGGTTGATAAACACGTGGGCATTCAGGCCATGGAACAGCAAGCCCATGACCCACCCGGCAGTAAGGAATTGGATATACGTCGGCACAAAGCCATGGACGAGATATATACCGCCCACGAAGAACAGCAGGATGAAAAGAAAAAGCAGCAGGTGCCGGTAGAAGGCTTTAAGGCCTTGTACATATTCGATGGCGTAGGCTTCTTCAGATTTGAGCTTGTTGTTTTCGTCCGGCATGCTGGCATGCTCTGGTTCGGTCAATGGGGCAGTCCGCTCCGAACACGGCGGCAAAAGCTTTGCGGGGCTCCAGACTTTGGGGAAAGCCACGTTCCGCGCGCTGAATGGCCCTGACGCTGAGCCCGGTAAACTCGGCCAACTGCTCCTGGGACCAACCTCTCTGCAAACGAAGCTTTCTGACCAGCATCTTTTTCCTTTGCCCTGCGTTCGAACGGCAGGCTCAGACTGACTCATTTGGCCGCTATTTAACACGACCTCGCTCTGACAGCACACGACAGTAACCTGACACACCGCAATTATGGATTAAAGATCAAAAGGGTCAGAGTAACTTGATCAGGTCTTTCCGGCGCTTCAGTCCGTGGTGGCAATCCGTGCTGATGTCGATTAGGATTTCCGGAGAGTCCAACCTTCACCAGGCGATGCCCATGGGTGTAAAAACTTTCTTTCTGCATTTGCTGCTGGGCACAATGTTTGCCACCTCCACAAGTGCTGCAGAGGGTGATACCCGCTGGCATGTAATACTGGCAGCGGTGGGAAACGAGCAGAACGTGTTTGATAATTTCGTCAATGATTTTGCCAACATGCTTAAGGGCCGCAATGAAATTGCCTCACTCACAGAACTGCATGCCAGCATCAATGACCGGTGGTCGGCGAGTGGGCTGCAGGCGCTTGATCGCGCGTTGACGGGACTCAAGCCGCAGGAGGGTGAAGGTTGTCTTGTTTATTTGACTGGCCATGGCGCACCGGAGGGCCTTGCATTGTCGGCGGACTTTCCCACGATCTTTGTTCGTCCGACGCGAATGGAGTCAATGCTCAACTCCTGTGCGGGTCGGCCCACTGTGCTGATAGTCTCAGCCTGTTTCAGTGGCATCTACGCGCGTCCAGGCATTACCAGGGCGGAGCGCGTAGTCATGACAGCAAGTGCAGCCGACCTGACTTCGTTCGGGTGCTCCGACAATCTGCAGTACACGTTTTTTGATCAGTGCTTCATGGACGCCTGGCCTCGCCAGAACAACTGGGGATCACTCGCGGACGATATCAATAAATGTGTCAGGTCGACTGAGAACAGGGGAAATTTTCCCGCATCGAAGCCGCAGTTTTTCTTTGGCCCTGCCATGCGCGAGTTAGCGTTGCCCTCTCTCTGATTCCGACAACCTGGATACAACAAAGGACATCCACTTTTAACGCAACTCTCATAACGCATATAGAGAACCAAAAATCTCACTCCCAAAGGACATTGCCATGAAATCCACGCGCCGCGAATTCATCGCCATCAGCGTCACGCTTGCAGCGGCGCCGTCATTTTCGGTGCGGGCGCAAGCCGCCACGATTGTTACGCTGCTCGGTAACGGCATGCCTGGCACTGCTGACGACGGGGCTGCCGCTGCCAGCGCTCAAATCAACGATCCGTATGGCATCACCGAGGACCCGGCGCGTACGGGTCTCTTTTTGTGGACAACCGCACCCATCGGGTGCTGAAGCTCGACTACGCGACGATGACCATCGCAGTCATTGCCGGCACAGGCACGGCTGGTTATGCGGGCGATGGCGGCCCTGCGCGAGCTGCACAACTGGCGCAGCCGCACGAGCTGCGCTTCGACAGCAAGGGTGCTCTCTACATCGCCGATCGCGACAATCATGTCATCAGGCGTGTCGATATGGGCACAGGTGTCATCTCGGTGTTCGCAGGTGTTCCCGGCAGCAGGGGTTTTTCCGGCGACGGCGGTATTGCCACTGGCGCACAACTAAATCAGCCGCACGGCATTGCGTTCGATGCGGCTGATAATCTTTATGTATGTGATCTTCTCAACCACCGGGTTCGCCGTATCGAGGCAGGCACCGGCGTGATTGACACCTTTGCAGGTAACGGCATGACGGGTCACACTCCTGATGAAGGTGATCTTGAGCAGACAGCCATCGAGGGACCACGCGCGCTCGAATGCACGCGCGCCGGCAAGGTGTACGTCGCGCTGCGCGAAGGCAACAGTGTGTTCCAGCTCGACGCTGACAGTGGTCGTATGCAACGCATCGCAGGCAATGGTACCAATGGTTATACCGGCGATGGCGGCCCCGCTGGACAAGCGACGTTCGGCGCTGCTGCGCCGGGCGGGCTGACCGGGCCCAAAGGTCTCTGCGTGTCGGAGGATGGCAATACACTGTATGTCGCCGATTGCGAGAATCATGTAATACGCAAGGTCGATCTGCTGAGTGGAATTATTACAACGGTAGCGGGCACAGGTGAGGCGGGAGACGGCGGGGATGGCGACCCGCTCGCGTGCCAGCTAAATCGCCCGCACGCAGTACACCACCGCGGCAACTCGCTCTATATCACCGACAGTTCCAATCATCGCATTCGGATACTGAACCCGGCATGATCAATACCCTGCTCGCAAGGAATCCAGATGGGACACCCACTTTTTAACCACACAGATGCACAGATGGGACACCCACTTTTTAAAATC
>CAISIP010000588.1 GCA_903885415.1 uncultured beta proteobacterium | reverse complement strand
TGTCAACGGAAATCTGCCGGTTTTGAATGGAAAGTAGATCGCGGAGGGCATCGCGGGCGAGCTGAATCGATATTTCTTTCTGGTTGAACCGTGAGTAGGCCAGAATCTTCCTGAGCGCGCCCTCCAACTCCCGCACATTGGAGCGCACATTTTTGGCCACAAAAAAAGCCACTTCTTCAGGCATTTCGGTGGCTTCCGCCCGCGCTTTGTTGATCAGGATTGCCACCCGCATTTCGAGCTCGGGCGGCTCAATCGCAACCGTCAGGCCGGAATCAAACCGTGAAACCAGTCGTTCATGGATATTGGCCAAGCCTTTTGGGTAAGTGTCGCTGGTCATCACGATATGCGACTTTTTAGCTAAAAGGGCCTCAAATGCGTTGAAAAACTCCTCCTGCGTCCTCTCCTTGTTGGCAAAAAACTGAACATCGTCTATGAGCAGCAAGTCCAGAGAGTGGTAGTGGTCCTTGAACTCGTCAAAAGTCTTCCGCTGGTAGGCCTTGACCACATCCGACACAAATTGCTCGGCATGGATGTAGAGAACCTTGGCCAGCGGTCTCTCGCTCAGTAATCGGTTGCCGACGGCATGCATCAAGTGCGTTTTGCCCAGACCGACACCGCCATAGATAAAAAGCGGGTTGTACAGATGCCCGGGCATGTCAGACACATGCAGCGCGGCAGCGCGTGCCATCCGGTTCGCCGAGCCTTCGACCAGATTGTCGAACGTCAGGCCCGTGTTGAGTCTGTTCTTTTGCCCGCCTCCCGCTTTTTCACCGCCCAGGTCGGGCGGCTCCTCCATGGCGTTTTGGCTGGAACTCTGCGAACCATAAGCCATCCTGACAGGGGCATCTCTGGGGCTAAGCGCCAGCTCAATATCGACCCGTTGGCCATATATTTTTTCCAGTACCGCGGCGATCTTGCTGCTGTATTGTGCGCGAATCCAGTCCAGCTTGAACCGATTCGCAACGAACAGGGTTACGCGGGACAAATCGTCCGAGACGGTTGCCACCAAGGGCCGGACCCAGGTGTTGAACTGCTGTTCCGGCATCTCCTGTGCCAACTGTTCCATGCACGCCTGCCACAGGCTCTGGCCCGCCCCGTATGCTGCGCCTGCTGTCTGCTGATCCTCGGCCATGTTTTTCTTTTTCTCTGTGGATATTCTGTCTTTACGGGACTTGGAATTGTAGATTGTCCAGAATTTATCCACAAGCCCCCGCCAAGCCGCCCATCGGGCTTGTGAGGGGCAAAGCACATCGGCTTCATCACGCAAGGCCTTGCCGGCATTGAAAAATCGGTGATAATCAGCGGTTACCCGAAAAACAGTGCCTCCGAGGATTTGACCATGAAACGCACCTACCAGCCTTCCAAAATTCGCCGCGCACGTACGCATGGCTTTCTTGTTCGCATGAAGACGCGCGGTGGCCGGGCGGTCATCAATGCCCGCCGTGCCAAGGGCCGCAAGCGCCTGGCGGTCTGAGCCTTCCCGCTTGACTGACAGCGCCGGGCAGTCGCGCCGACTTGCTGTGCAGCGACTGAAATCGCGCAACCAGTTTCAAGCCGTACTTGCAGGTCGACGGGTGGCCAGCACCGCCCACTTCGCGCTGCATCGGTGCGAACTCGCCGCTGTGCCGGCAGTCAGCCTTGACGGGTCCCGTGCGCACGCGCTGTTCGGATCTGCAGATGTCTGGCTCGGCGCGATGGTTCCCAAGCGGTGGGCCAAACGCGCGGTTACCCGCAATGCGATCAAAAGGCAGATTTACCATGTTGCCAGCCATTTTGAATCCGGCCTCGCGGTGGCCGCCCACGTGATCCGGTTGCGCGCGGGCTTTGACCGCATGGTATTTCCAAGTGCCACCTCGGACGCCCTGAAGGTTGCGGTTCGCAACGAACTGCAACAGTTGTTGACGCGCGCAACGCAGGCGACCCCGTCCGATCTAACGAGCCAATGATCCGGACCGTCTTGATCGGCCTGGTGCAGATGTACCGATTGTTGCTAAGCCCTTGGCTTGGCAGCGCTTGCCGCTTTGAGCCGACTTGTTCGGCCTATGCGCTCGAGGCCTTGCGCCGGCACGGTGCTGGAGCGGGCAGTTACCTCGCGCTAGCGCGCCTGGTTCGCTGCAACCCGGTTTGTGCGGGCGGCTGCGACCCGGTGCCGACGCAGCGGCCGCGTTTGTTCGCCCGGCTGTGGTCTCTATCTCCTCAAAAGAAAGCTTCATGAACGATATTCGACGTACCGTGCTGTGGGTGGTGTTTGGCTTTTCCATGGTCCTTTTGTGGGACCAATGGCAGATTTACAGCGGCCATCAGCCAACCTTCTTCCCGGGTGCCACAAAGCCTGTCGCGGCGGTTGCCCCCGCTGCCGGGGCGAGTGCAGGGCTTGCAGCGGCAGGTTCCGCAGTTCCGACCGCGATCATTCCTACCGGTCAGGTTGTCCCCGCGACCGCGGCGCCCGTTCAGCCAACGACGGCACCAGCCCGGGAGTTGGTGGTGGTACGCACCGACGTGCTCAAGTTGAGCTTCGACAGCGAGGGCGGGTCTCTGGTCAGAACCGAGTTTGTCAAACACATCGACATGGCCGACAAGAGCAAGAACTTTGTCCTGCTCGAAGAAAGCCGCGACCGCATTTATGTTGCCCAGTCGGGTTTGATCGGAGCGGGAGCGGGGGTTTCCTTTCCGACACACAAGACGGCGATGGCGGTAAGCGGCGCCAGGGAGCTCAAGGACGGGGAAAACGAGCTGGTTATCAACTTCACCTCGCCCGAAGTGGGCGGCGTCACGCTGGTAAAAACGTATACCGTGCGCCGGGGCGCCTATGACATGGCGGTGCGCCATACCGTCAGCAACACCGGCAGCACGACGGTCTCGCCGCAGTTGTACCTGCAACTGGTTCGCGACGGCAATAAGCCCGCAGGCGAGTCCTCTTTCTACTCCACCTTTACAGGCCCGGCGGTGTACACCGCGGCCAAGAAATACCAGAAGGTTGAATTCAGCGACATCAAGAAGAAGAAGGCAGATTTCGAAAAGCAATCGACCGACGGCTACATCGCGATGGTTCAGCATTACTTTGCCAGCGCCTGGATGCTCGCCGACGGCATCAAGCGCGACGTGTCGCTGGACGCAGTCGACATTGGCGCGCCCGTGACAGACTGCTGCTACCGGGCGACCATGATCGCGCCGCTCGAGGCCATCGAACCCGGAGCGACCAAGACCATGGATGCGAAATTCTTCGCCGGGCCGCAGGAGGAGAAGGTGCTCGAGTCCCTGGCGCCAGGACTCGAACTCGTGAAGGACTACGGCTGGCTGACGATTCTCGCCAAGCCCCTGTACTGGTTGCTGGACGAGCTCTATCGGCTGATTCTGAACTGGGGCTGGTCCATCGTCGCCCTGGTTGTGCTGCTCAAGATCGCGTTCTACTGGCTCAACGCCAAGGCCTACGCGAGCATGGCCAAGATGAAGGCCATCAACCCGAAAGTGATGGAGATGCGCGAACGGCTCAAAGACAGCCCGCAGCAGATGCAGCAGGAGATGATGAAGATCTATCGCGAGGAAAAGGTCAACCCGATGGGTGGCTGCTTCCCCATCATGGTTCAGATACCAGTCTTCATTGCCCTGTACTGGGTTTTGCTGTCGAGCGTGGAAATGCGCAATGCGCCATGGGTCTTATGGATCCATGACCTGTCCTCACCCGACCCGTATTACATTTTGCCTGTCGTGATGACGCTCACCACCATGCTGCAGACGGCGCTCAATCCAACGCCACCCGACCCGATGCAGGCCAAGATGATGTGGTTCATGCCACTGATCTTCTCGGTGATGTTCTTCTTCTTTCCGGCCGGCCTGGTGCTGTACTGGATCACGAACAACATCCTGTCGATAGCGCAGCAATGGATTATCAACACCCGCATGGGCGTTCCCCCGCAGTTCAACCTGCCCAAGTTCTGAGTTGGCGCCGCAAGCGCGGCGCACCTTGATTTCACTATGCTGCAGCGCCAGTTGGACCCCATCGCAGCGCTGGCCACGGCGCCCGGGCGCGGGGCGGTTGGCATCGTGCGGCTGTCCGGAACGGATCTTTCCGCTGTCATTCAGGCGCTGTGCGCAAGACAGCTCAAGCCACGGGAGGCGCATTACCTCGCCTTTCGTGACGCCTGCGGCGCGGCGATTGATCGTGGGCTCGCGCTGCACTTTGTTGCGCCGCACTCCTTCACCGGCGAAGAGGTATTTGAACTGCACGCGCACGGAGGCAGCGTTGTTTTGCAACTGCTGCTGGCGCGCTGTCTGGAGGCTGGCGCGGCCATTGGATTGCGGCTGGCCGAGCCAGGCGAGTTCTCGATGCGCGCTTTTCTCAACGGCAAGATCGACCTGACGCAGGCAGAAGCCATCGCCGATCTGATCGACGCCAGTACCGAGGCGGCTGCGCGCAGCGCTGGGCGCTCGCTTAGCGGCGCCTTCTCCGCAGAGATACGCCTGCTGCTTGCTGCGCTCACTGGGCTGCGCGTGCTGGTGGAAGCCACGCTGGATTTTCCCGAGGAAGAGGTGGACATCCTGCTTAGCGCAGATGTCACGGGCCGTCTGTCGGCCATGCTGCAGACGCTCGACCAGATTGCGCAAAAGGCCCGACAGGGCGCCTTGCTGCGCGAAGGGATCAAGGTGGTGATCGCGGGCCAGCCCAATGCCGGAAAATCCTCGCTGCTCAATGCACTCGCCGGAGCCGAACTGGCCCTTGTCTCACCCATCGCTGGAACGACGCGCGACAAGATAGCGCAGACCATTCAGATACGCGGCATACCGGTTCATGTGGTCGATACCGCCGGCCTGCGCACCAGCGGGGACGAGGTCGAACAGCTGGGGGTCGCACGCGCCTGGTCCGAAATCGACGGCGCCGACGCAGTCGTCTTTTTGCATGACCTGACGCGAAGCCCGGATGTCGCCGCATCGGTCGCAAGCGTCGATGCGCCGGCCTATGCCGAGGCCGACGCGCAGATTGCCGCCAGCCTGGCCCAACGGCTCGCCCCAACCATTCCCGTGATCGACGTCTGGAACAAGGTTGACGCCGTGTCGGCGGCGCGGCTTTGTCCTGGCCGTTCGGCGATCAAGCTGTCGGCCCGAACAGGAGAGGGCCTCGAGCTCCTGCGCGATCGTCTGCTGCAGGTCGCTGGCTGGCAGTCTTCTGCGGAGGGCGTCTACATGGCGCGGGAGCGGCACCTGCACGCATTGGCCCGGGTCGGCGCACATATTCGGCAGGCTCTGTCGCTCGCGTCTGCTAGCGCGGCCCCACTCGACCTGCTGGCGGAGGAGTTGCGCTTGGGACAGAACGCGCTCGCTGAAATCACCGGGGCCTTCGGTTCGGACGACCTGCTGGGAGAAATATTCTCGAGTTTTTGTATCGGAAAATGACACGGATTCCAAAATTGCCCCGCGGGTGATCGTTCCCGGTGTTCTCGCGCCACCATTTTTACTGGCTTATGGACACGTGAAAATGCAGCAAACTGACAAAGCCCGGACCGTGTACAGCGCGGTGGAGCTCGCTGCCAAGGCGGACTCCCCTGTTCCTCGAGCGTTACCGGCATCCCGCAAGGGTGTCCATGGGCGCATGCCCGCTATCGCCAAAGTTCGTGCAGTTCGGTGATGCTCGCCGTCAACGGATTCATCATGCACATGAAACCTGGCGCAGCGCGGCACAACATCACCCGCGCGCAAGAGATCGGCGCGACGGATGCGGAACTGCGCGAAGCGCTGGAGATCTCATTCGTGCTCGGCATTCATGGCCACATGGTTGGCTCCACGGTGATGTCCGAGGAAGCGAGCAAGGTCATGGAATGCGCTGCCCGGCAAGGGGTGCGCGTGAGCAGGAGACCAAGGCCAAGTTCATTGAGGTGCGCAAGTACTGGAATACCCTTATCGAAGACCTGCTCGTTGCATCGCCGCCGTTCTGGGAGGCGTATGCCGGCTTTTCTTCACACACAC
>CAISIP010000587.1 GCA_903885415.1 uncultured beta proteobacterium | reverse complement strand
CTTCACAATGTACATGCCGCTATAGCCCTTGAGGCCGTTGTGGTCCGACTTGCTCTTGAATTCCGCCTGGAAGGCATCGTTGAACTTGCGGATCAGCGGCTGCGGCGCGTCGGCGGTCAGTCCGACATGCGCCACCGCGCCATTGGCCGCTTCGCCGGCCAGTTCGATCACCTTCTGGCTGGTCAGAACGGTCTCGCCGACGACCGGCTTGGCATAACCCTGCTTACGCAGTTCGCGCAGCGCGCGCGCGGACTCTTCCTCGTTGCTGTAGACAAAGACCGCGTCGCTGCCGGACTGCTTGGTCTTGAGAACCGGCGCGCTGAAATCCAGCTGGCCGGGCTCGGTCGAAATCACAGTCGGCACCTTGATGCCGCGCGCCTCAAGTTCCTTCTTGATCAGGTCCAGGCCGCCTTTGCCGAAATCATTGTTCACATAAATGACGTCGACCGACTTCGCCTTGAGCGTGTCACGCACATAGTTGGCGATTTTTGGCATGGCCGTCGACTGCGTGAACGAGGTGCGAAACACGTAGGGGTTCGACTGCTGGGTGATCGACGCCGCCTCACCACCGGTGAAGTTGGGTATTTCGGCGCGCTTTGTCTCGGCCATGCTGACCATGATCGAGCCGGAAAAAACCGGGCCCATCACCACATAAACGCCTTCGTCGACTGCTTTTTGCGTCAGCGCCTTGGATACACCAGGCTGCGACTGCGTGTCGAAGGACTGGTAGTTTATTTTTCGCCCCAGGATGCCGCCGGCGGCGTTGATTTCCTTGACCGCGAGCTTGATGCCGTTGTCGAAGTTGCTGCCCGAGGTAGCCCCGGTACCGCTCAATTCCACCACCCCGTAAATCGTGACCGTCTGCTGGGCGAGTGCCAGGCCGGCCCCCGCAATGGCCACTGCGGCGAGAAGCGACTTTATAAAGATGTTCGATTTCATGGAGCCTCCTGATGGTGGGATAGACTAGGCTGCGAGTTGGACCCGCCGTGGTTCGAGCCGCCGCGCAGCCGTAGCGGCCGCACGACAGCATTCTGGCACAGCGGCCTGCAGGGGACGAAGCGGCACCGACCCGGCGTTCTTGGCCATCTGGATGCAAGTCCTTCATTTTTTAAACAGGCGATGCGCGTAATCCGACTGATCGTCATGGTGCTTCTGTTTCTGGCAGCCAAGTCCTGCCTGGGCGACCTGGACTGGCTCTATGGCAAACCCAAGCCGCCGGCTTCGGCCGGCCTGAGCCGGACCCAGGACCCCGGGCCCCGCGCCTAGACTTGAGCCATGCGACAAAAATCCCGAGCATCCCGATGGTGAGGGCGCGCGACGCTTGGCCGGGCCGATGGCGCTATGCCGGGGCACTGGCGCACCGACGCCTGCGCTTTCGCGCTTCGCGGCTGCCCGCGGTGTGGCGCGGCATGCTGTGGGTTGCGCTCAGCGGCGTGGTATTTTCCCTGCTCAATACCATCTTGCGCAGCATCGCGCTATCGCTGGACCCGTTCCAGACCCTGTTCGTGCGCTATCTGTTGGGCACCGTCGTCATGCTGCCGCTGCTATGGCGCTACGGCTGGAGGACCTACATGCCGCGCAACCCGCGCGGCCAGTTGTGGCGTGGCGTGGTCCACACCGCCGCGCTCATGTTGTGGTTCACCGCGCTGCCCCACATCACGCTGGCCGACACCACCGCCATCGGCTTTACCGGTCCGATTTTCATCATGCTCGGCGCCGCTTGGTTTCTGGGCGAAAAGATGCAATGGGACCGGTGGGTCGCCGCGCTGATCGGTTTCTCCGGTGTGCTGGTGGTGGTGCTACCGCAGATCGACGGCCAGGGCGGCTGGTACACGCTGGTCATGCTGGCGGCGGCGCCGGTATTCGCCGCATCCTATCTGCTGTCCAAGTCGCTGTCGCGCGTCGACTCCCCCGGCGTGCTGGTCTTCTGGCAGTCGATATGGGTGACCGTGCTGGGCATTCCCCTTGGACTGTTTTACTGGACCGCGCCCACCCCCTTGCAGTGGCTGGGATTTCTGGCTGCGGGGCTGCTCGGCTCGCTATCGCACTATTGCCTGATGCGAAGCTTTCGCGCGGCCGACATTTCGTCGACCCAGTCGCTGCGATTTTTAGATCTGATCTGGAGCTCGATCATGGGCTGGCTGGCTTTTTCCGATGTTCCCAGCCGCTACACCTATGTGGGCGCACTGGTGATCGTCTTGTCGACCGTCTGGATCGCCCAGCGCGAACACCGGCTCGCGCGGTTGACCACGCCGGCCTGAGCCGGTCGCTACTGCGAACCGAAGCTCGCCAGTTTTTGCTTGAGAGCAGCCATCTCGCGGGTGGCTGCCTTCTCGCCTTCAAGCACCGCCAGATGGCGCGACTTAAAGTCCACAGTGCCAAGCTGCGACACATCGGGACGGATCACCAGGTCGGCCTGCGCCAGTTCATAGCGGCTGATGGTCTGGCCCATGATCGTGAGCGTTTGCAACAGCACCTCGTAGGTGGTCTTTATCTTGCTGTTGGCCGGCCGATCCGAAATGTCGACCGCGATCACAAAAGTGGCGCCCATTTCGCGGGCGAATTTCACCGGAACCGGGCTGGCCAGGCTGCCGTCCACATACTCGCGTCCGCGTATCGCCACCGGCTGAAAAATACCCGGAACACTGCTCGACGCGCGCACCGCGGTACCGGTGTCGCCCGAGCGAAACAGGATCGGCTCGCCGCTGGCCAGGTCGGTCGCTACCGCGCCGAACTTCTTCGGCAGCTTTTCCAGCGGCTGATTGACCACCGCCGCATTGATGAACCGGGCCAGCGAGTCGCCCTTGACCACGCCCCGGTCTGGCAGCACCCAGTCGCTGACCTGGGTCTCGCTGAACGGAATGGCGAGTTCCTGTAACTCGAAGCCGGTCCTGCCGGCTGCGAACAGGGCGCCCACCACCGAACCGGCGCTGGTGCCCACGACGATATCGACCGTGATGGCCTGCGCCTCCAGCGCCTTGATCACTCCGATATGCGCGAAACCCTTGGCGCCGCCACCGCCCAGCGCCAGCGCGATCACCGGCTTTTGCCGGCTCGCCGGCGCAACGCCAGGCGCCGCCGACGGCGACGGTGGCGGCGCCGTCGGGGCGCTGACAGGCGGGCTCGCGCAGGCCGCGAGCCATGCTGCGAGCAGCAACACGGGCGCACGCAGCCAAGTGCAGGGGCGCGTCGGATGGCGCAAGGTGTTCAGGG
>CAISIP010000586.1 GCA_903885415.1 uncultured beta proteobacterium | reverse complement strand
TTTACCCTGATTCGCCGGCGGTTCCGGGCCCGACTGCTGCAATCAGGCTGACATTCACTTGGCCGGTATCAAAGCGGCGCCAGAAGCGGGCGCCGCCGGTACCGAGGCAGCTGAAGCAGCCGCGGCCGGCGTTGCCGCGACGCCCTCCAGCACACTGCCCGCGCTGCTCGGCTGCACATTGCCAAAGTAGGCCAGCGCGAGGGTGCAAATGAAAAATATCGTCGCCAGCACCGCGGTAGTCCGAGACATAAAGTTCGCGCTGCCGCTGGCTCCAAACAGGCTGCCCGAAGTGCCGCTGCCAAAGGCCGCGCCCATATCGGCGCCTTTTCCGTGCTGCACTAGGATCAGTCCGATCATCGCCAGCGCCGACAGCATTTGCACGGCCAGAACCAGATTCAACGCGAAATTCATAAATAGCTCCTAAACAGGGTACTGCTTGCGCGCTCAGGCGGCCGCGGAAATGATTGCAAGAAAGTCGGCCGCCTTGAGCGACGCGCCACCGATCAGGCCACCGTCGATGTCGGGTTGGCCTAGCAAGTTCGCGGCATTGACAGCGTTCATGCTGCCGCCGTAAAGGATGCCGATCCGGTCGGCGTGCTCCGATGCCGCAGCGAGTTGGGAACGCAACACCGCGTGCACCTGCTGCGCCTGCTGCGGGCTTGCGGTTTTGCCGGTTCCGATCGCCCATACCGGCTCGTACGCGAGCACGATTTCGCTGATGCAGTGGCCATTGGTGTGGATCACTGCGGCGAGCTGGCGTTTGACAACCGCCTCGGTCTGGCCGGCCTCGCGTTCGGCCAGCGTCTCGCCGATGCAGACGATCGGGGTAATGCCTGCCGCGAGGGCGCGCTGGGCTTTTTGTGCGACCTCGGCGTCGCTCTCTCGGTGGAACTGGCGACGCTCGGAGTGGCCGACGATGGCGTAGCGAACGCCAAACTCGCGCAGCATCGCCGCCGAAATTTCGCCGGTAAATGCGCCGGACTCGTGGCAGGACAGATCCTGCGCGCCGACGTCAATCCCGCTTCCCGCCAAAAGCGCCTGCGCCTGCGCCAGGTAAGGACTGGGCACGCACAACGCCACCGCGCAGTGCGCCACCGGCAGGCCCGCCCCCACGGCGCCGATCAGGTCCTGGTTGGCAACCAAACTGCCGTTCATCTTCCAGTTGCCGGCGATCAGCTTGCGCCTCATGCGTTCCCCCAGGTCAGGACAATCTTGCCAATGTGCCGATTGGACTCCATCAAGGCGTGGGCCCGCGCGGCGCCGGTCATTCCAGAAACGTCGCTGGCAGCGGCTTGGAAAACACTGTGGATCACCGGCTTCACGCTGCCAGCCTCAAGCAAGGGCCAGACATGGTGCAGGCACGCCTGCGCAATCGCCTGCTTGAACGCCACCGGGCGCGGCCGTAGCGTCGAACCGGTCACCGTCAGGCGCCGGCGCAACACCATTCCCGCGTTGAATTCGCTCTTCACGCCGCCCTGGACGGCGATGATCACCAAGCGCCCGTCCTCGGCCAGACATTCGATCTCGCGCGCCACATAGGCTCCAGCGACCATGTCCAGAATCACGTCGACGCCCCGGCCCGAGTTCATCCGTTTGATCTCTTGCACGAAGTCCTGCGTCCTGTAATTGATCGCATGGTCGGCGCCCAGCGCAAGACAGGCGGCGCATTTTTCATCGCTGCCGGCGGTGGCGATGACGCTGCATCCCATCGCCTTGGCCAACTGGATCGCCGTCACGCCGATGCCACTGGTTCCGCCCTGGACCAGTAGCGTCTCGCCCTTGAGCAGACGCGCGCGGTCAAATACATTGCTCCAGACGGTGAAGAAAGTCTCCGGCAGCGACGCCGCCTCTATGTCGCTCAGGCCACGCGGCACCGGCAGGCACTGACCGATCGGCGCGACACAGAACTCGGCATAACCGCCGCCCGCCACCAGCGCGCAGACCCGGTCGCCGATCTTCAACCCGGCGGCCGCAAGCGCATGCGCGTCGCCCTGGTCGATGGCACCTGCCACTTCCAGGCCGGGAATGTCCGAGGCGCCGGGTGGAACCGGGTAATTTCCGGTGCGTTGCAGAACATCGGGCCGGTTGACGCCGCTGGCGGCAACCCGGATGCGCAACTCTCCGGCGCCAGCAACGGGCGCAGGGCGCTCGCCAGCCCGCAGTACCTCGGGTCCGCCGTGGGAGGTGATTTCAATGACCTGCAACCTTGCCTCCTGTTGCTGCAGACGCTGCCAAGTCCGGCCAGCGCCATTGGCACACCATCATGCGCCTCGTTTAGGCGTTCTCGCCGTGTCCGGCGGGCTGCATCGGACGGTCGAGCAGAACCTTCATCGACAGCTTGATGCGGCCCTTTTCGTCGGTCTCCATCACCTTGACCTTCACTATCTGGCCCTCGCTGAGGTAGTCGCTCACCCGCTCGACGCGCTCGTGCGCGATCTGGCTGATGTGCAACAGTCCGTCCTTGCCGGGCAGCAGGTTGATCAGCGCGCCGAAGTCCAGTATCTTGGTGACCGGGCCTTCGTATATTTTTCCGATTTCGACTTCGGCGGTCAGCTGTTGGATGCGCCGCTTGGCAGCCTCGGCCCGTTGCGGGTCGGTCGACGCGATCGTGATGGTGCCGTCTTCGTCGATGTTGATCTGCGTTCCGGTCTCTTCCGTCAGGGCGCGTATCACGGCACCCCCCTTGCCGATCACGTCACGAATCTTGTCCGGGTTGATCTTCATGGTGAACAGGCGCGGCGCAAAGTTGGACACCTCGGTCTTGGCCACGGCCATCGCCTCTTGCATCTTGCCCAGGATGTGCATACGCGCCTCCTTCGCCTGCGCCAGCGCGACCTGCATGATTTCCTTGGTGATGCCCTGGATCTTGATGTCCATCTGCAGCGCCGTGATGCCGTTGGTCGTTCCCGCCACCTTGAAGTCCATATCGCCCAGGTGGTCCTCGTCGCCCAGAATGTCGGTCAGTACGGCAAAGCGGTTGCCGTCTTTGATCAGGCCCATAGCGATACCAGCCACATGCGCCTTCATCGGCACGCCGGCGTCCATCAGGCTCAGACAGCCGCCGCAGACCGACGCCATCGACGACGAGCCGTTGGACTCGGTGATCTCGCTGACGACGCGCATGGTGTAGGGGAATTCCTCCTTGGTCGGCAGCACGGCCACCAGCGCGCGCTTAGCCAGACGGCCGTGGCCGATTTCGCGGCGCTTGGGGGTGACGAAACGTCCGGTTTCGCCGGTCGCAAACGGAGGCATGTTGTAGTGCAGCATGAAGCGGTCTTCGTATTCGCCCGCCAGCGCGTCAATGCGCTGCGCATCGCGCTCGGTTCCCAGCGTCGTCACCACCAGGGCCTGCGTCTCGCCGCGGGTGAACAGCGCAGAACCGTGTGTGCGCGGCAGCACGCCGTGGCGGATTTCGATCGCGCGCACGGTGCGCGTATCGCGACCGTCGATGCGCGGCTCGCCGGCCAAGATCTGGCTGCGAACCAATCCGGCCTCGATGTCAAACAGCATGCCTTCGACCTTGACCGCGTCAAAAGGAAGCCCTTCGGCCTTGAGCGACGCCATCACTTCCGAGTAGGCTGCACGACAGGCCTGGGTGCGCGACTGCTTGTTGCGGATCTGGTAGGCCGCACGCAGCTTGTCATTGGCAAGAGCGCCCACCTTCGCGATCAGCACTTCGTCCTTGGCCGGCGCTTTCCAGTCCCAGACCGGCTTGCCGGCGTCGCGCACGAGTTCATGGATGGCGGCAATCGCGATGTTGCCCTGCTCGTGGCCGAACACCACCGCGCCGAGCATGATTTCTTCCGACAGCTGCTTGGCCTCGGACTCGACCATCAGCACGGCGGCTTCGGTTCCGGCGACGACCAGATCCAGGCTCGAATCCTTGCGCGCTGTCTGGCCGGGATTGAGCACATAGGCGCCGTTGACATAGCCCACGCGCGCTGCGCCAATCGGGCCGCTGAAAGGAACGCCGCTGACCGACAGCGCGGCGCTGGTCGCGATCAGGGCCGCGATGTCGGCGTCGACTTCCGGGTTCAGCGACAGGGTGTGGACCACCACATGCACCTCGTTGAAAAAACCCTCCGGAAACAGCGGCCGGATAGGACGGTCGATCAGCCGGCTGGTGAGCGTTTCGAACTCGCTCGGACGGCCCTCGCGCTTGAAGAAGCTTCCCGGTATCTTGCCGGCAGCGTAGGTCTTTTCAAGGTAGTCGACGGTCAGCGGGAAGAAGTCCTGCCCGGCCTTTCCTTCGGTCTTGGCGACCACGGTGGCCAGCACGACCGTGCCGTCCATGTCCAGCAGCACGGCGCCACCCGACTGGCGGGCGATTTCGCCGGTTTCCATGCGAACGGTGTTGGAACCCCACTGAAAGCTCTTGCTGACTTTGTTGAAAATGCTCATGAATGAATCTCCTGGTCAAATGTGGAAGGCGTTGGCCGCCTCGCCGGAGCCCGGAGTCGATATCACAGAACACGATGCCATTCCAGGGGGATTCGCGCTCTCGCGCAAATTACCGTGGAATGACACAGCGTCGCTCTGCTCCCGTTGCGGCCCGCCAGTGTCTTGTTTGCAAGCTACTGGACGGCCGAAACCGTGACTTCTCCGAAATGTACCGATAACTGAAAAACAAAACGCCCGAGTCAGCCAAGCAACTCAGGCGCCTGCCGCGTTTCCCGCGGCTTACTTGCGCAGGCCGAGTTTGGCGATCAGCGCCGTGTAGCGCTCGGCGTCCTTGGAACGTAGATAGTCCAGCAGCTTGCGCCGACGGCTCACCATGCGCAGCAAGCCGCGCCGGCCGTGGTGGTCCTTGGCGTGGGTCTTGAAGTGCGGCGTGAGTTCGTTGATGCGGGCGGTCAACAGGGCCACCTGTACTTCCGGGCTGCCGGTGTCGCCCACCTTGCGCGCGGTGTCCTTGACGACAGCGGCCTTGATACTGGATGCAATCATTTCATTTTTCCGTGATAAGGGCAGGACCAGCGTCCAAGCCCCGGTTAAACCAACTTGCGTCGGGCGCTGGAACTGCCCCCGACGTGTGCCTGCGGTATGCAAAGCCTTGGAATTATAGCCCGAGCGCTTTCGGCAGCCGGGACTGGGCCTGCAGCCAGTCCGCCAGCCGCTGCGCGCCCTGCACCAGACGCTGCGGATCGGCCGACGCAAAGCACCAGCGCAGCCAGGTGCCAGCCTCGCCACCGTCGCCAGGCGCGAAGGCCGACCCGGGCGCCAGCCCCAGACCGGCTTCGACGACCAGTCGCTTGGCCGTCGCCAGCGAATCGGGCTGTCCGTCAAGGCGAAAAAATGCGTACATGCCGCCGCTGGCCGGCGCCAACTGCACGCCAGGCAGGCGTTGCAACAGGGGCACCAGCGTGTCGCGGCAATGGCGCAGGTGCGCGACGACGCGCGGCGTGACCTCGACGCTGCGCTCGAGCGCGACGACCCCCGCCCGCTGGACGAAAACCGGCGCGCAGGAGGTATTGAACTCGATCAGCTTGCCGATCTGCTGCACTATCGCCGCCGGCATCACCAGCCATCCAAGCCGCCAGCCGGTCATCAAAAAACTCTTGGAAAAGCTGTGTACGACCAGCAGCCGGTCGTCTGGCGCGGCCAGGTCCAGAAAACTCGGTGCGCAGCCGTTGGCGCTTTCGTTGAAATAAAGGCGCTCGTAGACCTCGTCGGCCAGTATCCAGGTTCCGGTGCGCCGGCAATGTGCGAGGATATGCGCCTGCTCGTCGCGGGTCATCGTCCAGCCAGTCGGGTTGTTCGGCGCGTTCATGATCAGCAGCCGGGTCTTGTCGCTCACCGCGTCCAGCAGGGCTTGCAGGTCCAGCGTCCAAGCGCCGTCCACCGGCTTGAGCGAAACGCAGCGTACATGGGCACCAAGGATCGTCGGCTGCGCGCACAGGTTCGGCCATACCGGCGTCAGCACCACCACCTCGTCGCCCGCGCCGACCAGCGCCTGTGCCGCCAGCATCAGCGCGTTGACGCCCCCCGAGGTCACGGCAAGGCGCTCGGTCGCTATAGGCCCGTGCAATGCGCCCATGTAGCGCGCGATCGCCTGGCGCAGTTCGGGCAGCCCCAGGTTGTGGCAATAAAAGGTTTCACCTTGCTGCAGCGAATCGATCGCCGCCTGCCGGATGAAGTCGGGCGTGGGCTCGTCGCTTTCGCCAAACCAAAATGGCAGCACGTCGGCGCGGCCCATGCCGGCATTGGCGACCTCGCGGATGCGCGATTCCTGCAGGTCGCGGATTACCTGGCGCATGGTGATACTCCTAGAGCTGCGCCAACGGCCAGCGCGGCTTGACGTCAAACGCGTAGCCGGTGTTCGCCTGCTGGCACCCGGAGCGCAAGCGCATGGCAGCGGCCAGTGCGATCATCGCACCGTTGTCGGTGCACAGGTCCAACTCCGGGTAGTGCACCCGTACCCCTCGCAGCGGGCAGGCGGCGTCGAGTTGCGCGCGCAGAAGCCGGTTGGCGCCCACGCCTCCGGCCACCACCAGCCGCTGCAGGCCGGTGCGCGCCAGCGCCACCAGCGACTTCCTGACCAGCACGTCGACGATCGCCGCCTCGGTCGACGCCGCCAGGTCGGCCTGGGTGCGCATCGGCAATGCGCAAAACGCCGCTGCGGCACCCCGCGCATCGGTCTGCGCAGCGCAGAGTTTTTTCGCCTGCACCATCACCGCGGTCTTGAGCCCGGCGAAAGAAAAGTCAAGGTCGCCGCTGTGCAGCAGCGGCCGCGGCAGCTTGAAGGCCTTGGGGTCGCCCTGCTGCGCCAGCTTCGACAGCGCCGGCCCACCGGGATAGCCCAGCCCCATCAGCTTGGCCGACTTGTCGAAGGCCTCACCCGCCGCGTCGTCGATGGACTCGCCCAGCAGCGCGTAGCGCCCTACCCCGTCGACGCGCATCAGCTGCGTGTGGCCCCCCGACACGAGCAGCGCGACAAAGGGAAAGGTGGGCGGGTCGGCGCCAAGGAACGGCGACAGCAAATGCCCTTCAAGATGGTGTACACCCAACACCGGCCGCTCCAGCGCTGCGCCCAAGGCGCAGGCAATGCCAGCACCCACCAGTAGCGCGCCGGCCAATCCCGGTCCGCGGGTATAAGCGACCACGTCGATCTGGTCGAGCGTGCACTGCGCCAAAGAAAGAACCTGTGTCGTCAGCGGCAACACACGCCGGATATGGTCGCGGCTGGCGAGCTCGGGTACCACACCGCCGTAGGCCTGGTGCATCGCAACTTGGCTATGCAGCGCATGCGCTAGCAGCAGCGGAACCCCCTCCCCGACGGCCCGCACCAGCGCGACGCCCGTCTCGTCGCATGAGGACTCTATGCCAAGCACCAGCAGGTCAGCAACTTCAGCTTTCATCGGACTGCAGTTTAGGTGAAGGCGCATAAGCTCATAACGCGCGGTCATCGTCCATCCCGGACAATCGGCTCCATGGCGATCGCGCACTATCTGAAGGAAATCGGCCGCGGCAAGCACAGCGCGCGCGCGCTGTCGCGCGAGCAAGCGCGGGACCTGTTCGGCCAACTGCTCGACGGCGCGCTCAGCGATCTCGAATTGGGAGCCTTCTGCATCGCCATGCGGGTCAAGGGCGAGACGCCGCAGGAAATGGCCGGCTTCCTGGACGCCACGCAAGAGCGGGTGCAGCCGCTTGCGGCTTGCGACAGACCGGTGATGGTGCTGCCAAGCTACAACGGCGCGCGCAAGCTGCCGCTGCTCACGCCCCTGCTGGCGCTGCTGCTGGCACGCGAGGGGCTGGCGGTGCTGGTGCACGGCGCAGCCAGCGAATCGTCCCGCGTCTTCACTTCGGAAGTGCTGGCAGCCCTCGGTATACACCCGCAAACGAGTGCCAGCCCGCTGGCTGGCGGCCGGGTCAACTTCCTGCCGACCGACTTGCTGTGCCCGGGCCTGCAACGGCTGCTCGACGTACGTCGGGTGCTGGGACTTCGCAACCCGGCGCACAGCCTGGTAAAAATGCTCAACCCGGTCCGGGGGCCGAGCCTGGTCGTTGCTAGCTACACCCACCCCCAGTACGCCCGCCTGATGGCCGACACCTTCACGCTGACCGCAGCCAACGCGATGCTGCTGCGCGCCACCGAGGGCGAACCGGGCGCCGATCCCCGGCGCATGCCCCAGATGGACGGCTTTC
>CAISIP010000585.1 GCA_903885415.1 uncultured beta proteobacterium | reverse complement strand
TCGTCCACGCTAGGCTCGGCCATCGGGCCAATCGGCCGTAGCCGGCCAGTGTGCAACGCCTCTAGCACCTGCGCGGGTCGTAGGTCGCTGCGGATGGTGCCCAGCCGGAAGTCCAGACCGCGCTCCTGCGCGATGGCGCGCACCATGGCGACGGTGGCGTCGAGTTGCGGCCGCGCGCCGGCGGTTCCGGCGCTGCCGATCACCAGCGGAACATCGAGCGTGCGCGCTGCGCACAGAACCAGTTCCAGGTCGCGCGCCACCATCGCAGCGGGTGCTGCCATGGCACCGGAGCCGAGGTAGTAGGGTCCGGGGTCTATCGACCCCATATCGCAGCCGATGAAGTGGGGCTTGCGCTGCAGTCCGCGCTCGAAGGCGTCCAGGGCGATGCCGTAGCCGAGCTGGCCCGACGCCGACAGCACGCGCAGCGGCCCCTGAGCCGGCCGGTGGCTTTGCAGCAGCCGCGTGGTGGCGTTCACAGCAACAGATCCAGCAACGGCGCGTGCTGCTGCGCGCCGTAGACGTCGCCGTCGCCGGGGCTTCCGGCGCAGATCCACCGGGGCATGGAAAACTTCATGGCACCCAGCTCGGGCAACAGGTGCCGCTGCACCTGCGCTGGCGCCAGCTGGTACAGCAAGGCAACCGCCTCGCACGACAGTGCCGGGCTGGCGGCGGCGCGCGCGTAGCCCTGTGCATCCTTAAAAAACAGGTCGATCGTGAGTTGGGTCGGGCCCGCGTTCTTGCTGCGCACGGTGTGCGCCAGCGCGCGCAGACGGTGGTCGGGCTGACTGGACATCGGGTGGCGCCTTAGCGCGCGGTGAATCCGCCGTCGGCGCATACCACCTGCCCGGTGATGAACGACGCGCGGCGCGACAGCAGGAAACTGACCAGATCGCCGATCTCCTCGGGCTGCCCCAGCCGCCCCATCGGGATAGTTTTTTGCATAGACGCCAGCGCCTGCGGGTCCTGCATTACCGCTGCGAGCATCGCAGTCTGCACCGGCCCCGGGCCTACCGCATTGACACGCACACCTTGATCGGCCCATTCCAGTGCCAGCGAGCGAACCATTCCGTTGAGCCCGGCTTTGGACGCGGCATAGGCCGCGCCGCGCGCGTGGCCCACCAGCCCGATCTGGCTGGTGATCACCACCACGGCGGCGTCGCTTTGGTGGTTGGCGCGCATGTGTGCGATCGCGGCGCGCGCCAGGATGAAAGTCGAACTGAGGTTGAGCGCCAGCGTCTGGCGCCACTCGTCGAGGGTGGTGTCGTCGGAAGCTTTTTTAAAGAAGATGCCGGCGCAGCAGGCCAGCGCGTCCAGGCCGCCAAGCGCCTGCGCCGCAAGCGCGGGCAGCGCCGCGCAGCCTTCGTCGTCCAGCAGGTCCTGCTGCAGCACCACCGCGCCGGGCAGTTGCTCGCGCACCACCGCATGCTGCACGGCGTCCTGCACGACTGCCGCGATGCGTGCTCCCTGGCGCTGCAGCACGCGTGCGGTCGCCAGCCCGATTCCCGAGCCGGCCCCGGTCACCAGCGCGCGCCGGCCTTGCAGTTCGGGCATAAGCTCGCCTGCCATGGTCACAGTCCCAGGTAGTTGCGGCGCAATTCGGGGTCGCGCGCGAGAACGTCGGCAGGACCTTGCATCGCCACCCTGCCGTTCTCGATGATCGTCGCGCTGTGGGCGATCGCCAGCGATTGCAATGCGTTTTGCTCCATCAGCAGAATCGACTGGCCGGCTTGGTTGATGCGCCGGATCAGCGCGAACATGTCGTCGACCAGCATCGGCGACAGTCCCAGCGAAGGCTCGTCCATGATCAGCAGTTCAGGCTCCGACATAAGCCCGCGCCCGATCGCCAGCATCTGCTGTTCGCCGCCCGACAGGGTGCCGGCCGACTGCGCGAAGCGCTCCTTGAGTCGGGGGAAAATGTCCACCACCTTAGCCAGGTTCTGTGCACGGCGCGCCTTGCCCCGCACCAGGCTGCCGAGTTCCAGGTTTTCGAGTACGTTGAGGTTCGGAAAGACCCGCCTTCCCTCCGGCACATGGATCACGCCGCGCTTAACGATCTCGGTCGAACTCAGGCCGATCAGTTCTTCGCCGCAGAATTTGATCGAACCGGAGAACGGTCGGATCAGCGCCGAGATGGTGTTGTTGAGCGTGGACTTTCCCACGCCGTTGCTTCCCAACACGGCGACCACCTCGCCCTGTCCGACGTCAAGGTCGATGCCGCGCAGGATCTCGACGCTGCCGTAGCCGGCGTGCAGGCGGCGGATTTCAAGCATGCTGCGCTCCCACTTCGCGCGCCTGCCCGGCGGCGCCGCGGCCCAGGTAGGCTTCGAT
>CAISIP010000584.1 GCA_903885415.1 uncultured beta proteobacterium | reverse complement strand
GGACAGCAGTTCGCAAACCTCAATCGCAACAACACTGGCCGAACGCGGACTGTCGTCCACCAGGCTCATTTCGCCAAAAAATTCGTTCGACCCAAGAATGGCGAGAATGACCTCCCGCCCCTCGTCATCGCTCATCATCACCTTGAGCCGGCCCGAAATAACGATGTAGAGCGAATCTGTGGGGCCGCCGGCAGTGATGATGGTCGTGCCGCGCGAGAACGTCTTGCGCGTAACCATGCTCGTAAGCAGGTTTAACTGGCTCTCCGGCAGCACTGCAAACAATGGTACGTTGCGCAGCAACAGTGTCGATACGCTTGCGGGACCCGCCATGGCACATCCCCTCGAATTAATGTCGCATCGGATCACCCAAACGGGATAACCCTTCTCACAGTAATGTTACCAGATGTACCTGAACATACCGCCCCCCATCCAACATTAACCCTGCCTAGTTGCAGGAGGGCGAATCCGAATCATCGAGGAGGGAGCGACCTACTTTCAGGCGTGTCGCCAAGGTCTGTTCATTTGTTGCGTAGACAAGGAAATTCAACAAATCACCAAGGGCAAATAAGCTTCGCGGCGAATTTGCATTAATACTGGCGGAGGCAAGACCGCCGTCAAATAACAAGCTGTAACCGGAGCCTGTCAGTTTAATTTCATCCCCTGGAACAATAGCCAGGCGGTTTGCGCCAAACAAGCCGCTCCCAGCCCCACCGATAAGCACAAGTCCGGACAGCAACACCGGTGCGCCTCCGGTCGTTCGGGTATAGGAGTACTGCGAACCGGCGCCACCCACCCTAAGCACAATATCCCCCTGATTGAGTATCTGAGCCGCACTACCAGCGCCCACTCCCGCCTGGACAACAAGGTTACCGCCCGTGGAAATAGTGAGCGGCACAACCGGATCAATTAGCGCCGCTGCAGACGCGGAACCGCCTGTCCTCGTGCTGGTTCCGCTCTTCAGAACCAAGCTACCGCCGATGCTGGCATTGACTGAAGTTCTTCCAAACAGCGTGACGTCTGCCACCGCCGATGCGCTGCCAGTCGACGCGTTGGATGTCGCAGTGCCGGCAAAAAGATTCATGCTGTTGGCCAGACCGCCGCTGCCAGTAATGCTAAGCGTTTCGCCCGCCAACTTCGCGCTGGCACCGGCAAACGCGATACCGTCGTTAGACGTTGTAGCTGTGGCAGTGCCGCCCTTTAGCTGCATGGCACCTGTGTAGTAGATATTCACCCCACCGGCGCTCGCCATCAGAACACCCGCGTCTTTTACCGCAACCAATCCTCCGGATGTCGCCGTCGCCGTCGCGAGTGAAGCATCAAGGGAAAAGTCGTGAACCGGCGCATTGGCAGCCCCGACGTTGATGTTGGTGGCGACCAGCTCGACAGGGAACTGCCGTCCGGCCGGAACCGAAACCTTGACATCAGCGAGGTTTGCGTAGGCTCCGCCACCAACGGCGGGGCTATTCAAATGCGCGAGTGATGCGACCTCGGCCGAAGAAGCTCCGGCGCGCAGGTCAAGGGCCCCCTGTAGGTACACCGAACCGCTTATATCTATCCCGCTCGAGGAAACCAGCTTGAGCGCGTGGTTAAATTTGGTGACAGATATGCTACCTGTCGTGGCGTTGGTCGTACGCGAACCGATAACCGTGTTTTCCGTCGCCGTATTGCCATTCAGCGTGATCGGGCCATCCGCTATCAGGTTGAGGGAGCCGCCGGCATTGCCCAAGTTAATATCGGAATTCGTCATCTGAATTCCCATATTGATGGAACCGTCATTGTTCTGGACCGTCGCGCTGGATCCATAACCGTAAAAATAGACGTTAGTGCCCTTTATATTCCCTGAGACGATATTGTGACTCGGCCCCTTAAACACGATGTCCGCAGCAGTTCCGACACCGAAGATGGTGGTCCCGTTAATACTGCTGTACGAAATGTTCCCTGGCGCATAGGAACTTGTACCCCCAGCCGCCAAGCGCGCCTCAAGCAACAAAGGCCCCACACAGTTGCCGCTACCGGCGACGCTACAATTAAATGCACCTGCAGCCGTCTTATTATTTTGCAGGTCAAGCCACGTGCCGGCGCCAGCCCCGGACGTATCATTAAACGTTACTGCGCGCAGGCCACCGGT
>CAISIP010000583.1 GCA_903885415.1 uncultured beta proteobacterium | reverse complement strand
TGTACTGGTATTCGGCCGTCAGCGACCATTTGGACAGCGTGGTGTAAGTGCCGCCAAGCACCAGGCGGTTGCGCAACGCGGCGGCGCCCACCGTCCTGGCCGCTGGCCCGGCTTGCGAGCGGGCCAGCAGGTCGGGCTCGCTGCTGCCAGACCACTCTAGGTGCATGACCGCTGCATCCGACACCAGCGCGCTCAGGTTCGCGCCCAGCGCGCCATAGGCGCCGTCGTCACGGTAGGCCAGCAGCCGGCCGCTGAGGCTTGGCGAGATCGGGCCGGCCGCCGCCGCCAGCAGTCGGGCGCGGCTGTTGGTCGAGCCCAGGTCCAGTCCCAGGCCGCCCCGGCTGGGGCGCTCAGCGAGCTTGGGCGAATAGGCCAGCGAGAACGACGAGCCGGCCCGGATGGCCTGCGCGCGCAGCATCACGCTGCCCATCCGGTTTTCACGCAGCGCCACCGGGTCGACGGTGGTTAGGGTGCGCAGGCTTCCATCGCGGAAAAAGTCGGTCGGGTTGTAGCCAAAGCCAGGGCCAAAGCGCAGGTTGATACGGCCCGCTTCGACCAGGGTGTCGCCGTCGCCGCTTTGCCAGCTCGCATAGGCTTCGCGCAGGCTGTTGACCATCTCAGGGGCGTCGCCGCTGACCGGCTGCATCTGGTCGAGCCGGTCCGACACGACGCTGCGCAGCCCGTTGCCCCAGGCCGCGCTGTGCGACAGGTCCAACGAAATACGGGCGCTGTCGCGGGCATAGGGCAGGTAGCGCTGGCTGGCCCTGCCGACCGCCGCCTCGATCAGCAGGCGCAGGGCACGGGCCTCACTGCCCGCGGGCGCGGGGGCCTCCAGCTCCAAGGCGTCGGACTCGGCCTGCGGCGGACTGGCCGAACCAGCCAGCGGCGCTGCCGCCAGCGTCGAAAGCGCATTGGCCAGCGCGGCGGCGAGCAGGCACTGGCGCAGGGATCGGGCAGTCAGGCGCATGGTCTTAGTCGGGTTTGAATCGGGGCAGGAAGTCGCGTTGCAGCCAGGCCTCGGGTATGGCGCGGGCGGCGTAGGCCGAGAAACGCATCAGCGTGACCGACTGCGGGTCGAGCCCGTCGATGATCACCGTCTCGGTAGGGCGCTGCGCACCGAGCTGGGTCTGGTAGCGCCGGTAATAGGCGGTCTTGAGCAGCCGCGCGGAATCGGCAAAAAACCGCGCCTTGATCGGACGGTTGCTGTCGGCGTCGATCCACAGATCGATGCTCGCGTAGGTGGCGTCTGGCGCCGTGGCGCTCAGCGCCAGCTTGTGCGTGCGCCGGGGCTGGCGCTCGCCGTCCTGGATGGTTTCGGTCGCGGCGAGCGTCGCCTTGTAGTCACGAGAAAAGTTCACGGTGGCGACGTCGCCATTGCTCGCCTGGCCCATCAGGCGCTGCTGCGGCGACAGGCGCACGCTGGCCTTGTTGGTCGGGTCATAAAACCACATTTCGTTGCCGTGTTTGAGCATCAGCTTGCCGGCGTCCCGCGCCGGCAATACGAAGCGGATCAGGCTGGCGAACTGGCCGCCGGGCTGCGGGCGCGCGTAGCTGGTCAGCGTGCTCGCGTCGACCTGCTTGCCGGCCTGGAACTCGGTGAGCGTCACCGTCATGCTGAAAGCCTGCGACGGGTTGCGGATATCGTCGCTGGCGGCCAGCATCTCGTCCGCGCTGGGCGCTGCCGATGTTGCACCGGCGATCAGGCAGCCGAGAAAAAGGGCTGATAGCGATCGCATGGTGAGCAGCCCTGCGCTAGACATGGCGCAGGGCATCAACGATATCGAGCCGCGCCGCGCGGTATGCGGGCCACCAGGCAGACACGGTGGCGATGCAGACGATGCCCACCAGCGTTCCGAGTATCAGGCGGCTTTCACCCCAGACCCGGACGGTGAACGGGACCAACTCGACGTTACCGGGAGGCAGCCAGGGCATAGCGACCCGATTGACGACGGCTGCCAGCAACAGCCCCAGAGCAGCGCCGAGCAGCGCGCCGGCGCATCCGAGCAGCGCTCCCTCGGCCACGAACAGGCGCAAGATGCCGCCCCTGCGCAGGCCCATAGCGCGCAGCGTGCCGATCTCCACCGTGCGCTCGACGACCGAGGTGTTCATGGTGTTGCTGACGGTGAACAGCACGATGCCACCGATCAGCACAAAGACGAAGCCAAATATGGTGTCGAACATCTGCATCGTCTGAACGTAGAAGGGGTTGAGCTGGCGGAAGTCGAGGACCGCCAAGGGCTGGGTCGCGGAGAAACCGGCCAGCACGGTGACGAGTCGCGCGCGCGCCTGGTCGATCTGTTCCGTGCGGGCGAGCTGCAGCATGATGGCCGTCGCCCCCGGCGGCAATTTCCCGTAGATCAGGGTCTGCAGGCGCGCCAGGTGCAGCATGATCGACACGTCGTCAAGCTCCTTCACACCCTGGTCCTCGGCCCGAATCACCTCGAGCGAGGCGACATTGGGCGCGCCGCGGGCGCTGGCGACCAGCACATCGATCCGGCGCGGCCCAGCAGCGGGCGCTGCCTGCGCTTCCTGCAGGCTGAGCTGCGCAATGTCGGCGGGTAGCGCACTGCCATTGCCGTTGCCGTTGCCATTGCGTTTTCCATTGCTCTTTCCGTTGCTCTTTCCGTTGCTCTTTCCATGTGCCTTGCCGTTCGCTTTGCCGTTCGCTTTAGCCTTCGCTTTGCCGTTCGCCTTGGTCCCGAGATCGCCGGAGGGCGCGTCGCTGGCCAGGCTCTTTTTTTGCACCGCAGGGCAGTTGGCAATCTTCAGGGCCTCGCACATCAGGAGCACCCGGGCGACGCCGGTCCCGACGACCGCAGCGTCCGCAGCCGAGCCCTGCAAGGCGGAGGGCGGCGCGGTGGTTCGCAAACCGAATTCGTTCCAGTCGCGCATCCGGTTGATGTCTTCGGCGACGAAGCCCGCGCCGATGATGGTTCGCGAAACGCCTGCCGCCGAGTTGCCGGCTATCCCGCCAAACTGCAGCGTCGGCGTCGCGACCCGCACCAGGGAGCTGAGCACCTCGTCGTC